>NZ_CALXHK010000014.1:0-46058 GCF_944388085.1 Candidatus Allofournierella excrementigallinarum
GCGCAGGGCGGGCCGCCGCAGGGGGACGATCTCCCCCGCCGCGGCCACCGCCGCGACGGCCAGCGGCGCCACCAGCAGCCAGTAGCTGCCGTTGATGCCGTTCATGTCGTTCATGCAGGCGTAGGCGAGGCCGTCCACCAACAGGCAGGCGGCCAGCGTGACGCCGGTCAGCTGATGGGCGAAGGGCAGCGCGCCGCCCTGCTTCAGCAGCCAGACCAGCGAGACCACCACCGCCCCCGCCAGCAGGACGCCCGCCGCGCCCAGCAGGCCGGGCAGGGAGAACAGGGGCACCGCGCCGGTGGCTCCCTGCTGCCAGCGGTCCGCCGGGTAGCCGAAGAGGGCGAGGAAATCACCCCAGGTGGTCAGCAGATTGGTGAGGGAGAGGGCCGTCCAGCTGCGGCCGCTCTGGTCCTGGAAGAAATAGCTGCCCGCCAGCACCCTGCTGTTGACGGCATAGCCCGCCAGGGAGCAGACGCCCGCCACGAGGGCGGCGGCGAAGGCCCGCACCTGGGGCAGGGCCGTCCAGCCGGGGCCCAGGGGGGCCTGCACAAAGCGCAGCACAAGCAAAAGACAGCAGGCTGCCGCCAGCGGCACATAGAGGTTCATCAGCAGCCGCACCCCGTTGAGGCCGGCGGCAAAGCTCACCAGCGCCAGCGCCGCCGCCAAAAGGCCGGCGCGCAGCCGGGAGGAGGGGCGGACGAGGCGCACCACAAGGCCCAGGCTTGCCAGCACAAAGGTCATGTGCACGAAGTAAAAGCCGCCGAACACCCCGTGGTAGAGCTGCCAGAAGCCGAAGGGGCACAGCAGCGCCCCCGCCGCCCAGGGAGCGCTTTTCCACAGCCCCGCGCCCCGGGCGAAGAAGAGGCAGCTTGCCGCCAGCAGGGCGGACAGAAGCCCCTGGGCCAGCATCCGGGCGGCGTGCCAGCTGGCGGGAAAGACCAGCAGCCCCAGCTTGAACAGCAGCTGCTGGCAGAACACCCGCAGCTCGGTGGAGTAGTACCAGTTGCGGGAGATCACGCCTCCCTCCCGGTTCAGAAGGTCCGCCAGCACCATCTCGGAGGCCATGTCGCTGTCCACCATGGTGTGGCCACAGCGCCACAGGAAGGCCATGCCCGCCAGCCAGGCCGCCGCCAGCCACAGCCAGCCGGCAGCCTGCCAGAGCTTTTCCGGGTCCCGCAGTTTTTTCGTTTCCGTCATCCAAAGCACCCCGCAATTGTGCGTTTTACAGTGCCAGTATAGCACATCCTGGGCAAAAACAGAAGACCGTTCAGGGCGGCCCGCATTCAAGAAGGCGCTTTCCGCCGTCAGCTTCAGCCGCACCAGGGCGGCGTCTCCGGAAGGCCGCCGGGCCCGGCGGCGCGGCGCTGCTGCCCTCCTTCGCCTACCCCTACGGCGCGCTGGACCCGAACGCGGAAAAGGCGCTGAAAGCGGCGGGCATGCAGGCCACCATGACCAGCGAGGAGCACGCAAACCGCCTCGCCCGCTCGCCGGAGTGTTTGTTCGGGATGGGGCGCTTTGAGCGCACCGGCTTTATGACCACGGCCCGGCTTTTGGAAAAGCTGGAATGAAAAAGGCCCCGGGACGTTTCGTCCCGGGGCGCCTTTGCCGATCGCGCGTTTTACAGCAGGTGCACCGCCACGATCAGGCCGGCGAACACGATGGAGACCATGCTGGTCAGCTTGATGAGGATGTTGATGGCGGGGCCGGAGGTGTCTTTGAAGGGGTCGCCCACGGTGTCGCCCACCACGGCGGCCTTGTGGCAGTCGCTGCCCTTGCCGCCGTGCTGGCCGCTCTCGATGTATTTCTTGGCGTTGTCCCACGCGCCGCCGGAGTTGGCCATCATCACGGCCAGCACGAAGCCGGTGACGGTGGTGCCGGCCAAAAGGCCCGCCACACCGTTCACGCCCAGGATGAGGCCCACCACAACGGGCACGATGACCGCGATGAGGGCGGGGGCCAGCATCAGCTTCTGGGCGCTGCGGGTGCACATGTCCACGCAGCGGGCGTAGTCCGGCTCCGCCTTGCCTTCCATCAGGCCGGTGATGGTGGAAAACTGGCGGCGCACCTCCACCACGATGCTCTGGGCCGCCTTGCCCACCGCGTCCATGGTCAGCGCCGCGAACAGGAAGGGCAGCATGCCGCCGATGAACAGGCCGATGAGGGTGGTGGGGTTGGTGATGGTCAGATCCAGGGCCATGTCCGGCCTGATCTGATGCACCTTGTCGATGTAGCTGGCGATGAGGGCCAGGGCGGTGAGGGCCGCCGAGCCGATGGCAAAGCCCTTGCCGGTGGCGGCGGTGGTGTTGCCCAGGGAATCCAGCGCGTCGGTGCGCTGGCGCACCTCGGCGGGCATGTGGGTCATCTCGGCGATGCCGCCGGCGTTGTCGGCGATGGGGCCGTAGGCGTCGGTGGCCAGGGTGATGCCCAGGGTGCTGAGCATGCCCACGGCGCTCACGCCAACGCCGTAGAGGCCCATGTTGAAGTCGGAAACGCCGCCGGCGCAGAAGTAGCTCAGCAGAACGCTCACGCCCACGATGACCACGGGGGCCACGGTGCTCAGCATGCCCAGGGACAGGCCGCTGATGATGACGGTGGCGCTGCCGGTCTCGCTGGAGGCGCTTAAGTTCCGGGTGGGCTTGTAGGTGTCGGAGGTGTAGTACTCGGTGATGGCGCCGATGGCAACGCCCGCCACCAGGCCGCTGAGCACCGCGATGAACACACCGGTGGCGTGCTCGGCGGGCAGCAGCCAGTGCACCGCGAACCAGGCGCACACCGCGATGAGGGCGCTGGCGATGTAGGTGCCGGTGCGCAGGGCGGTGAGCAGGTTTTTCTGGCTGGCGCCCTCCTTGGTCTTGACGAAGAAGCTGCCCACGATGGAGCACAGAACGCCCAGCGCCGCCAGCAGCATGGGCACGCTGACGCCGCTCGCGCCGTAGCCCGCGGCCACGGCCAGGGCGCAGGTGGAGACGATGGAGCCCACATAGCTCTCATACAGGTCGGCGCCCATGCCGGCCACGTCGCCCACGTTGTCGCCCACGTTGTCGGCGATGACGGCGGGGTTGCGGGGGTCGTCTTCGGGGATGCCCGCCTCCACCTTGCCCACCAGGTCGGCGCCCACGTCGGCGGCCTTGGTGAAGATGCCGCCGCCCACACGGGCGAACAGGGCCATGCTGGAAGCGCCCATGCCGAAGGTGAGCATGTTGGAGGTGATGTTCTGGATCAGCAGCTCGGTGCTGGCCACCGGGTCAACGGCGGTGTACCAGAAGCGCAGGAAGAAATACCAGAACGACAGATCCAAAAGCCCCAGGCCCACCACGGTGAAGCCCATGACGCTGCCCGCCGAAAAGGCCACCCGCAGGCCGCGGTTCAGGCTTTCGGAGGCCGCGTTGGCGGTGCGGCAGTTGGCCATGGTGGCCGTTTTCATGCCGATGAAGCCCGCCAGGCCGCTGAAGAAGCCGCCGGTGACGAAGGCGAAGGGGGTGAAGTAGCTCAAAAAGCCCATGGCGGCCATGGCCAGCAGGATGCAGAAAACCACCGCGAAGAAGACGGCCACGCCCTTGTACTGCCGCTTCAGATAGGCGGTGGCGCCGCTGCTCACCGCATTGGAGATCTTCTCCATCTGCGGCGTTCCCGCGGGCTGGCCCTTCACCCGCCGGAACATGGTGGCGGCAAAGACCAGCGCCAGCACCGCGCCCGCCGCCACAAGGAACATCGCGTTCATAAAAATGAGACCCTCCTTTAGCTCTTGGCGCCCCGGTGTAAAACAGCCTGCCGCATTCTGCGGCAGGCTACCGGACGACGCACTGCTTCTGTTTCATTATATCCTGTTTTCCCGCAAAGAGCAAGGGAATTTGCAAAATCCGCGCCGTATTTTGTCAATTCGGCCACCCTCTCCGCCGCCACAGTCTTTGTTCCGTCATAATTCCGTGGTATAATATGGTGGAATAAAGAAATCACACGCGGCCCCCGGGCCGGAAAGGACGCTGGAATGATAAAAGGGCTCGTGCTGGCCGGCGGCGGCGCCAAAGGCAGCTATCAGGTGGGGGTCTACAAAGCACTCTCCGAACTGGACTGGCGTCCCGGCGTGATCGCGGGCACCTCGGTGGGGTGCCTGAACGGGGCGCTCTTCGCGCTGGACAACTGGGAGCTGGCCCAGGAGATGTGGCTGACCATCGGCAACGGGCAGGTGATGGAGCCGCCTCCGGACGGCCGCCCCGCCGGCTGGGGCGACTTTGTGCAGGCGGCGGTGGAGCACGGCGGCATGGACGTGACCCCGCTGGAGGCCACCGTGCGCCGGGCGGTGGACGAAGCGGCCCTGCGGGCCTGCCCGGTGCGCTACGGCCTGGTGACGGTGCAGAAAAACACCCTGAGGCCTTTGAAGCTGACGCTGGAGGAGATACCGGAAGGCCGCCTGGCGGACTACATGCTGGCTTCGGCCGCCTGCTTCCCGGCCTTCCGGGCCCGCACCATCGACGGGGAGGAATACATCGACGGCGGCTGGTCCGACAACATGCCCCTGGGCCTCGCGGCCCGGATGGGCGCGGAGGAGCTGCTGGCGGTGGATGTGGACGGCGTGGGCGTGACCCTGCCCAACCTCACCGGCCTGCCCACCACCTGCGTGCGCAGCTACTGGGACCTGGGGCCCATCCTGCGCTTCGAGCCCGCCACGGCGAAACGGAACATCGCCCTGGGCTATCAGGACTGCTACCGGGCGTTCGGCCGGCTGGCGGGCACCGCCTACGCCCTGCGGGCGGGGGAGGAAAAAAAGCTGGCCGAGCGGTTCGTGCGGCCCTATGCCCGGCTGCTGCGCTCGGCCATCGGCCGCAGCCCCTCCCTGGCGCTGGCGGAGGGCGCGGCGCTGCGCCCCATGGAGCGCTGGTGCGCCACCGAGCAGGCCCGGGCGCTGGCCCCGCTGGAGCGGGCGGCCGAGCTGGCCGGGGTGGACCCGGTGGGCGTTTACACCGCCGACGGGCTGTGCGAGGCTTTTTTGCAAAAGAGCGACGGCGAGGCCGCCGCCCGCTTCTACCCGCTGCTGCGGCAGGAGGCGGGCTGGCGCCCGGTGGAGGCGGCGGCGTCCGCCGCGGCGCCGGGCGAATTTCTGACAGCGCTGGTGCGCTTTGTTCTCACCGGGCAGTAAGGCCGTTTTTTAAAGGGCCTTGGAAGGAAAGGGGGAGCATCCATGCAGATGTATCAGGGCGCGATGGCGTCGCCGGGCCTGGTGATGGGGCCCGTGCGGCGGCTGCAGCACAGCGGGCCGGGCCTGGAGCGGGTGGTGCAGGCCCCCGGCCGGGAACAGGCCCTGCTGAACGCGGCGGTGGTGCTGGCAAAAGACGAGCTCCGCCTTTTGGAAGAAGCCGCCGTGGGCACCGACAAGGACATCTTCCTGTTCCAGCAGGTGATGCTGGACGACCCCGGCCTCAACCGGGAGATCGCGGCCTACATCGCCGCCGGCGCGGGGGCGGCCCCCGCGGTGGAGCGGGCGGCCCAGCTGTACGCCGGGCGCATCGAGGCCGCTGACGACGACTACATACGCCAGCGGGCGGTGGACGTGCTGGACGCCTGCCGCCGGGTGGTGAACATCCTGGACGGGCGGCCCCGCACCCCCCTGCGGCTGGAAACGCCCTCCATCCTGGTGAGCGAATACGTCTATCCCAGCGACATCGTGTCCATCGGGCGGGGCATGCTGCTGGGTGTGGCCTGCGCCGGGGGCAGCGCCCAGAGCCACGCCTCCATCATCGCCCGCACCATGGGCATCCCCGCGGTGGTGCAGCTGGGGGCGGGCTTTCTGGGCCAGAACTGCGCCGCCGGCGCGGTGCTGGACGCGGACAACGGCCGCCTCATCCTGGAGCCGGACGAAGCTGCGCGCAAGGACGCCCAGCGGCGCATCGTGGGCGCTTCCATCCTGAAAAAGCGGCTGGCGGCCCTGGGCGCGGGGCCCTGCCGCACAAAGGACGGCACCCATGTGGCCCTGATGGCCAGCTGCTCCGGCCCCGAGGACGTGGAGCTGGCCATGCAGGCGGGCGCCGAGGGGGTGGGCCTGCTGCGCAGCGAGTTCTCCATCATGGCGGGGCGCATCCCCAGCGAGGAGGAGCAGTATTATTTCTACCTCAGCTGCCTGCAGGCCGCGGGCGGCAAGCCGGTGACGGTGTGCACCTTCGACATCGGCGCGGACAAAAGCGTGCCCGGCCTCACCGAGGATTCCCCCAACCCCGCCCTGGGCATGCGGGGCCTGCGGATGAGCCTGGCCCATCCCCAGATATTCGAGGAGCAGCTGTGCGCCCTGCTGCGGGCGGGGGCCAAAGGGCCGCTGCGGGTGTCCATCCCCATGGTGTCCGGCCCGGAGGACTGGCAGCGGGCCATGCATCATGTGGAAAAGGCCCGCCGCACCCTGCGCCGCCGGGGGGTGGCGTTCAACGGGGAAATGGAGTTCGGCTGCATGGTGGAGACCCCCAGCGCCGCCCTGCTGGCGGCGGACATCCTGGCCGCCGGGTGCCGTTTCCTGGTGTTGGGCACCAACGACCTGGTGCAGTACACCTATGCCGCCGACCGGCTGGACGGCCGCTTCTCCGACCTTTTCGGCGACCGCAGCCCGGCGGTGCACCGTCTGGCGGGCATGGTCATCGAGGCAGCCGCCCAGGCAGGCGTGCCGGTGTGCATCTGCGGGGTGCACGCGGGCAGCCCCAACCAGGTGGCGCGCTATGCCCGGCAGGGCGTGCGCTGCTTTTCCACCGAGGCGGCCAGCCTGCTGCAGGTGAAGGCCCGCCTGCTGGAGGAAGACCTGACCCAGCCCCCCGCCGAACTCTGAGCGCCCGCCGCTTGCGAACAGCTCCGCGTAAAATCGCCGGAAGGCCGCCCTGGAAAAGGGCGGCCTTCCTTTGTGCGCTTCTTTGCCGTGCGGGGCGTCAGCTTTCTGGTTGGATCGGCTGCCCCATCCCGAAGGCGCCTCGGGTGGAGCAGCTTCGCATGGCGCACAGATTCCCGTTGCACAGCGCATATTCCACAAGGTGCTCCCGGTAATCGTCCGCGTCCTTCTGCGCCAGAGAGCGCTCTCGCACCAGTGCGTCCAGAAGTTTGAGTCCGCTGAAATAGGCCACGGAAAAGCCGGTAAGGAAGGCATCGCCCGCCCCCATCGTGTCCAGCTTCTCCGCGCTCACCGCATAGGGCCGCTTGCGATAGAGCCGCTTGCCGTCCCACGCGATGGCGCCGTCGCCGCCCATGGTAGCAATGGCAATCTTTGCGCCGCAGCCGCAGGCGCGCCGCAGCGCATCTTCCAATTCGCCGGCAGAGCGGCCGCCGCCGGACAGGAACGCCACCTTCACGTCCGCGCAGATCGTCTCGAACCCGTCCCGCACCCACTGGTCGGAAAAGTCATACAGGATGGGCACGCCGGTGGAGGCGATACGGTGCAGCTGTGAGGCGAGATACCCGTAACAGCACATGTGGATCACATCGAAGGTCTTGAGATACAGCAGCAGTTCCTCCGTGATGGGCAGCGGATCGGTGCGCACACTGCCGCCGTCGTTGTCGTCGCTGATGACGCGGTCGCCGTTGATCAGCCGAATCGAGCCGATACCCGTCTCACCGCCGGGCAGATGCAGACAATGGGAGTATTCCACACCATATTCCACCAGTGCCCGCTCGATCAGCCTGGCCTCGCGATCCTCGGCCAGCACGCCGCAGTATGCGCTGAAAACGCCCTGCTGCCGGGCATACACCGCGAAGTTGACCGAGTTCCCGCCGGGATACATGGTGTTTTCGTCCCAATACCGGTCTACGAAATTGTCGCCGACCCCCACCACTCTGAGCATGGAAGGACTCCTTTCTGCGTGATCAGTATTCCATCTGCCGATAGTACCGGCGCACCGTGAGCGGGTGATTGCGCTCCTTCTCCAAATGGCAGCTCAACCGTTCGGTGATGGCATAAATCACCATCGGGGAGGCGATTTTGCGATACGCCGGGTCGGTGAAGGGAAGCGCCACTTCCTTGGTGTCGAAGACGCTGATCTCGGTGGTGATCTTTTTGGCAAACGCCAGCACGCGGTCCATCAAAGGCCGGGTCTCGTCCTCGCCATAGAAGAGGATGAGGCTGGTGTTCTTTTCCACCAGTTCCAGTGTGCCGTGGAAGAACTCCGCCGCGTGAATCGACTTGGTCTTGATCCACTGCATCTCTTCCAGGATGCACATGGCATAGTCGTACGCTTCCCCCCACAGCATGCCCGAGCCGATCACCATGTGGTAATCGGTGTCCTTGTGATGGGCCGCCATTGCGGCGCATCGCCCCTCGTACTGCTCTTTGGCCTGCAGCAGGTAGGGTGTGATCTGGGCATACTGCTCCATGAATTGGTCGTAGCCGTCGAACTCGCCCGCGTTTTTCAGGAAGCGGGCCAGCAGCGTGATGGTGTAGGTGTAGATCGCTTCGCACAGGCAATCGTCCTCTGCAAAGCTGAAGAACTTGTAATCCGCATATTCGCAGACGGGGGTGTTGTCGTTGGAGACGTACACCAGGGTTCGGGCGCCCGCCTCTTTGCAGAATTTTGCGGCCGCAACGATCTCCTTCGTGTTGCCGCTGCGAGTGGAAAAGATGCAGACGGAATCCTTAGAGAAAGCTTTGTGGCCCATGAGCATGAATTCCGCAGCGATCACTGAATGCACACAGATCTTCTGCGAAGTGGTGTCCATCCAATATTTCATTGGCAGGGAATGGGCGTACGTACCACCACAGCCGATGAAGAACAGGTTTTTGTAGCCCTGTTGGCAGATCTCGTCCACAGCCTGTTCGATTTGGGGGCGCAGGGCGATTGCGTCGTTCACGACCTTTTCATAGCGGGGCACGTCAAAGTTAAACATCGTATTTTCCTCCATTGCTTAAATTAAACGGGCGGAAGATCTCCGCCAGTTTGTTTTGCACATAGTTCACGTTTTCCTGCAAGGCACGGTCCGCGTCCACGTAGTGAGGCAACGAACAAATCTCTAGTGTGCAGAACTTGTCGTAGTCATACCGTGACAGAACCTCCAGAAAATGCCCCAGGTCCAGCGTTCCCTGGCCCCACGGCACTTGATCGGATTCATTCAGGTGGATATGGCCGATCCCGTCACCCAACAGGTCGAAATATTCCTCCAAAGATTCGCCGCGCACAGACATGTGCGTAGTGTCGACCACGATCTTCAGCGCGTCGCTGCCCACATCCCGCAGGATGTTCTGCGCGTCATAGCGGTCGTTCACCAGGTTGGACTCGATGATCTGCAGCGGTTCTAGCAGCACGGTGACGTCCCGCTGCGAGGCATAGCTGCACAACTCCGAAAGTGAGCCGACCAGCGCGCTCCAGGCGGCGGTCTTGGGCGAATCGTACCAGCCGTAGCCCGGAACCACCTGGACCATCCCCGCGCCCAGTACGCCAGCCGCGTCCACGCCGCGCTTTAGGTATTCCAGCGTGCGTGCACGCACCCCCGGCTCCGTGGACGCCAGATTCAGCGGGTAGCGCACCTGCTCCGGCGTGCAGCAGATGATGCGCAGGCCCCGCTCGTCCGCCGCCGTGCGCACCGCACGTGCGGCGGGCTCCCAGTCCTTGTCCAACAGCAAGTGCGGATATCCCGCCCACAGGTCCACTGCGTTCGCGTTCAGCCTTCGTGCGGTGTCAAAAAAACGGGCCAGCGGGTAAAACTGGTAGTGGATACTCATGACGGCGATCTGATCCGCTTCGATCTTTTTCATGCGATGCCCCCCTTTTAGTTCTCCAAAAAGGAATCCATCAACCGCTTGCTGTTTGCCAGATACAATTCGGGGTCCCGGAAATAGGGGCTCAGCAGTTCGATGGAATACCAGCCGTCAAAACTGTGCTGCTGCAAAACAGCGAATACATCCTGCAGCGGTAGTACCCCCCGCCCCAGCTCCGCATGGAATTCACTCGCCCCGTCGCTGTTGCAGACATGTACATAGTCCAGCCGACCCGCGAAGCGGTCAAGATAGCTAGCCAGCGGTTCATTGGCGATGATGGGCGGGACCAGGTCCAGCATCACCGTCATGGCGTCGCTCGCCACCCGTTCCAAAAGGTCCTGCGCCTCGTCCGCCGTGGTGATCAGGCTGCTCTCCGAGGGGGAAAGGGTCTCAAGCATTAGCTTCACTCCCAGCCGCTGCGCCAGGTCGCTCAGCCGCTTAAGGCGCTGCACCGCTTCCGCCAGCACCTTTTCGCGGCGAGCGGCATAGCCCGGATGTGGCAGGGTGAACAATACCCTCTCGGCCTCCAGCTCCGCTGCGATTTCCAGCGCCCTTGCCAGATATTGCTGCGTCTCTTCCCGCTCCTTTTCCAGCGGTGACACGAGGTTGTAAGGATAGGCTAAAAGCTCCGGGGTGTAGGCGGAGATGCGCACCCGGTTTTCGCGTGCGGCGCGTCGGATATCCGCGATCTCGCCGGCACCAAGGTCGGGAGGATACGCGTGAGGCCTGGCTCCCCAGATCTCCACACCGTCAAAGCCATAGCGGCCCGCCGCCGCGAAGCTGTATTCCAGCGGGAAGCGGCGGAACAGATAACTCAAAAAGGACAGTTGCAACGTATCTCCCTCCTTGGCAGGGCGCCCGCCTCACTCACGGCGGCTCATCTTGACAAAGAACACACTGATCGCCATAACGATCAGCAGCAGGATGTACGACATTGCCGCCGCACGCCCGGTGTTCAGATACTGATAGGCTTGTTTGTAGATGTTGTAGGTCATCACCTCGGTGCTGACCCCCGGGCCGCCCTTGGTGACCACATACACCAGATCGTAGGTCTTCAGCGCGCCGATGGCCCGCAGAAGCGTGGCCACGATGAGCGTGGGTTTCATCAGCGGCAGCGTGATGCGCCAGAACGTTTGCACCCTGTTGGCACCCTCGATGATCGCTGCCTCGTAGGGGTCCTTGGGAAGCGACACCAGCCCCGCGAGGATCAGCAGGGACATGTAGGGCGTTTCCTGCCAGACGTCAATGAAGATCAACGTGCCCAGCGCCAGTGACGCGTCACCGTACCATGCCCGTCCCGTTCCGCCCAGGCACTCGATCACATAGTTGACGATGCCGAGTTCCGGGTGCAGGAGCAGACGCCAAATCATGCCCACCGCCACGCAGGAGATCATCATGGGAACGATGATGATGGAGAAAAACAGCTCCCTGCCCCGCCCGACGCGGTTGAGCAGCGCCGCGATGAGGTACCCGAAACACAGCTCAAACACCACCGAAACGACGGTGTATTTCAGCGTTGTGAAAATGGACTTGCGGAAGTATTCGTCGGTAAGGGCGGTGACATAGTTTTTCAGCCCCACAAAGTCTCCCAGCCCCTGGGATCGTAGGTTGGTGTCTGTAAAACTGAGGATCAGGGAATAAGCCAGCGGAAAAACGACCACCGCGGCGATGCAGAGCATCGCTGGCAGGAACAGGATGGCCATGTCCCGCCGGTTTCGCTTCCCGAGCCGTTTTGATTTGTTCATGATTGGCGTTCCTTTGTCTTAGTGCGTCTTACATGTTCGTGGGCTTTGCGCGTGCCATCAGGTCATGGCTTCCATTTCCTGGGCAACGGTGTCCAGCGCCTCCTGCGGGCTCTTCGAACCGGCGACCGCTTCCGAGAGCTCGCGGCCGAGGATCTCCAGGATCTGCGGCAGCTCCGGCATGCGGGGCAGCGCCTTGGCGTTGGAGATGATGGTCAAAGCGTCCTGGTAATAGGGCCAGGCGGCCAGTACGTCAGGATCGCTGAAAACGTCGGAACGGGTGGGAGAGCCGCCCTTGATGGCCCGCTCTTTGGCTACCTCGAAGGACTCGATGTACTCGATGAACTGCCAGGAGGTATCCTTGTCTTTGGCGTTGCTGGGAATACCCCAGCCCCAACCGCCGTTGTTGGAATGGCCACCGGGCGCGTCGGTAAGATACACTTTGCCCTCCACCTCGGTGCCGGCCAGCTGCGGGATCATCCAGTAATTGCCGATGTACATGGCGGCCTTGCCGCTGGAGAAGACCGCCAGGGTCTCGTCGAAGCCAAAGCCGGCAGATCCTTCGGGGGCGGCGTTGTTAACGCAATCCACATAGTACTCCAAGGCCTGCACTGCCTCGGGAGAATTGATGGCAATGTTGCCGCTTTCGTCGTAATAGTCGCCGCCGTTGCCGAACAGGAAATTGGTGTACTCCATGGTGATGGGGTCGGAGCGTTGGGCCTGCATGGCCGCGCCGTAGAGTTCTGTGTCGGTGTAGGAGGTTAGGAATTTGGCCACATTCACATACTCTTCAATGGTAGCGGGCACACCAAAGTCCTCGCCGGTCGCCTCTTTGTAGGCAGCGGCGTATTCCTCGTTTTCAAACACATCGGTGCGGTACAAAAGGGCATAGGTATAGGTGCAGAAGGGGATGAAGTAGGTGGTGTCAGGGTCGGAAGCACAGCTCATCATCTGCTTGACGGAATCCAGATACACGCTGGTGTCAAAGCCGGAGGACTCGATGTAGTTGTCGAGAGGAATCACCCAGCCCGCTTCCGCGAACTCGCCGATCCAGCTGTGGTCACAAATGACCACGTCGTAGCTGCTGGTGGCCGCAGTCATCTCCGTGACGATTTTCTCGTGCATCGTCTGGTAGTTGACCGCCTCGATCTCCACCTTCACGCCGGTCTGCTCGGTGAATTTTTCGGCGGCTTCCTGTACATATGTGGTGTCCGGCACGGCCTCCATCAGAATGTGGATGGCGTCGACCTTTTCCTGCGGCTGCGAAACAGAGGCTCCGCCTGCCCCGCATCCGGCAACGCCGATGCTCATGACGACCGCCAGGCCTATCGCCAATGCATTTTTCAACAGTTTCGATTTCATGTTTTTACCTCCTTGTGCGTGTGATGTATTGCGGTTTACTTGATCGAACCGAAAGCAAGCCCCCGAACCAGGTACTTGCGAACGAACAACGACAGCACGGCCACCGGGATGATCACCACGATTACCGACGCGCACAGCTCGGCGATCTGCACGCCCTGCTGGGTCTCCATCGCCGCCACGCTCACCGGGATCGTTCTGGTCTCGTTGCCTGTCAGTACCAGTGCGAACATGAACTCGTTCCAAGAGTTCAAAAAGCTCAGCACGCCGGCGGCGATGATCCCTGGCGCGATGATGGGAAACACGACCCGCGCATAGGTTTGGAACTTGGAACAACCGTCGATCTCCGCCGCATCATCCAGTTCCTCCGGCACGCTCTCGATAAAGCTCAGCAGCATCCAGATCACATAGGGCAGATTGAAGCTCAAGTAGGTGATTATAAGCCCTAAATGGGTGTTTTTCAGCCCGATGTTCGTCATAACGTTGAACAGCGGGATCACCAGTACGATGGCTGGCAGCATCTGCACCGAGAGCACCCCCACGCGCAGGCCGATCCCCTTGGACTTTCTGCGGGCCAGCCAATAGGCGGCCATGGACCCGAGAGCGATGGAGATCAGCGTGCTGGCGAGCGAAACGATCAGGCTGTTCAAAAAATACTGGCCGAAGTTGTTCTCGCGGAAGATCGTGATGTAGTTGTCCAGCGTGAACGGTGCGCTCCAGTCAGGCGGGATCTGGTAGGCGATCTGCTTGGTGACCAGTGAAGTGCGCAGTACCCAAAGAATGGGCAGCAGGAAAAACAGGGATATTAAGATCAGCGCCGCATAGGTGAACGCGTCGGCAATCCGTTTGCGTGTACGCATCTTTAACACGGAAATCCTCCTTTCTGCGTTCTCAAGAGAGAAGCGAACGCAGCGCTCGTGCGCTTTTTTCCAGCGCCGTCGATGGGTCGAGCAGATAACGGTCGTTTAAGATCTCCATTGTCAGAATACCTTTGTAGCGACGTTCGTCGAGCTGGCGCAGCCAGCGCTCCAGCGGGAAAGCTCCATCTCCCCAGGCCTGATGGGCGGAATCGATGAAGTGAGCGTGCCAAAGCTTATCGCCAAGGACCTGATAACATACCTCGAGGTCCTCGCCCGCCGCAGCCATGGGGCAGGTATCTACGATCGCGCCTAGGTTTTTCGCCCCCACTTGATCGATGGCCTCCCGCAGTTCCGTCGCGGTGCGGATCAAGTTCGACTCCTCATCTTCCAGCGCTTCCAGCACTACCCGGATGCCCAGCCGCTCCGCCTCCTGGCAGATCACGCTCACAGACTCCAGACTTCGCTTCAGCGCCTCCTGCCGCGGTTCCGTGCGCATCCCCCAGCCGGGTACGATCTGGAACAGGGGCGATTCGAGCGCGGCGGCGATCTTTAGGTTCCGCAAAAAGTATTCCAGGCTGTACTTTTGAAGCTCCGGGTCCTTTGCGGCAATGTTGAAAGGATATACGCATTGTTCGGGCGTGTAGCAGATCAGCTCTATCTGTCGCCGGCGAAGCTGGCGGGCGATGTCGTTCACCTTTTGGGGCGTTGTGTCCGGCGCATAAAGATGCGGCAGTCCTGCCCACAGCTCGATTTTGCGGATACCGCTGCGCTCGGCGCTGTCCAGGAAGGACGAGAAGGTGTGGAGAACGAAGTGTTCGTTCATTGCCGCCACCTGTGAAAAGCTCAGATTCACCATCTTCATCCCTCCATATACATTTGCAGCCGGCCCGCCGCTCGCTGCAGGGCCGCTGCGGGGTCTTTGTAATAGGCAGAGCCGCAGATCTCCAGGCCCAGAGAGCCGCCGTACCCGTTCCGGTCCATGACCTCCAGCAGCTCTTTGAGCGGCATTTGGCCGTCGCCGCAGGGGACCCACCCCGTCTGCTCGGTCCGGTCGCAAAAATGGAAGTGGTTGATTGCCGCGCCCAGCTGGTCAAAGTAGTCCTGCAGTGGGGTATGAGTGAGGTCTGCGGGCACTGTGTCCACGTTGATCCCCAGACAGGGCGAGCCGATCTGGGCAAGCATCGTTTTGGCCGCGTGCAGGCTGTTTACCAGGTTCGACTCGTAAGGCGAAAGTGGCTCGAGGGTGAGCTGAACGCCGCACTGGTGCGCCCGCTCCGCCAGCAGGCTGAGGCTTTCACGAGCCCGATCCCAAGCTTGGTCATTTGGCTCGTCGAAATACCCCTTCCCACTGACCACCTGCATCAGCGGCGCTTCCAGCTCGGCCGCGATGTCCACGCCCCGCAGGCAGTAGCGAAGGCTCCTGTTTCGCGTTTCCTGGTCCGGCGAGGCCAGGTTGATGGGGTAAAAGCAGGTCTCCGGTGTGAAGCAGGCGATCGTCAACTCCCGCTGCTCCACCATCTTTTTGATCTGCCGCACGCGAAAGTAGGAAAGCGTGTCAATGCAAACCTCCGGCCCGCCGCCCCACAGCTCTATGCGCTCCAGTTCCAGCGCGGCCACGGTGTCGAGGAAATATTCCAGAGGAAACTGCACGAAATGAATGTTCATGGGCGCCAGTTGACAGAACTTCAGATGTTTCATATTTCCCTCCGCTCCAAAACGTTCTATAACATTATATTACATTTAAACTTTTTGTCTGTCAAGATAATGGGAAAAAATGTGCTTTTTCAATAATTTGGAAATAAATTTTTTAGTTAATCCGATATATGGCGCAAATTTCGACTCACTTTTAGTTGACTGTTGCCTATTTTGTATCGTATTATAATATCATAAGCTTCCGTTCACGAACGGAAGAGGTCGGATGGGAGTGGAGGTTGTCTTTATGGCGCCGCAGAAATTGAATCCCAGCAGCAGCACGCCCCTTTATAAGCAGGTCTACACCATTTTAAAAAACCGCATCGCCAACGGCGAGTTAAAGCCTGGTGATAAGATCCCCACCGAAAACGAGCTGATACAGGAGTATGGCGTCAGTCGCATAACCATCCGCGCCGCCATCTCTGAGCTGGTGGAAGACCGGGTGCTGGAGCGGGCACAGGGCAAAGGGACCTTTGTGTGCAAACCGAAGGATGCCTATCAAGCGGATGATTCCCACGGCTTTACCCAGTCTTGCTATCTAAGTGGCAAGATCCCCAAAACGACGCTGCTGACGCTGGAGTATGTTCTGCCCTCTCCGAAGGTGCAGTCCTTTTTGCAGCTGCGGGACGGGGAGCCGACACTACTCTCCCGCCGGCTCCGCTTTGCCGACAACGAACCGATCCTGATCGAGAGCAATTATTACGCCCCCTGTTTGTCTTTTCTGGAAAAGGAAGATCTTTCCGGCTCGCTGTTTAGCATCCTGCATCAACATGGGTATTCCATCGTGACACAGGCCCGCAGCCTGGACGTGTGCACCGCCAACAAAGAGGAGGCGGCCCTGCTCAACGTGAAGCGAGGCTCCCCTCTGTTGCTGTTCACCGACTATCAGCTGGACAGCGAGGGCAAGCCTCTTTTCTTCTCCAAGCAGGTCTACTGCACCGAGCGCCTCAAGTTTTACATTTGAGGCAAAACGGCCGCATGGCGGCCTCGCCAGCGCAAAAAGGCCCCGGCGCCCTTGGGCGCCGGGGCCTTTTTGCGGTCATGGGGCGCTATGCAAAACGCCTCGGGTGGCGCCCCCTGTGGGGAAGGCTTCGGAGGGCCACGCTTCGCCCTGGAGCAGCCGGCACAGTGCCTGGGCGGCGCCGTCGCGGGCACAGGTGTCCGTCACCAGGTCTGCCTTCTCTCGGATTGCGGCGGGGGCGTTTCCCATGGCCACGCCAACACCGGCAGCCTGCAGCATCGAAAGATCGTTGTAGCTGTCCCCCATTGCAATGGTCTGTGGCAGCGGGACTCGCAGGTGGGCGCAAAGCTGTTTCAGAGCGGCGCCCTTGCACACTTGGGGCCGCACACACTCCAGAAAATAGGGCTTGGACCGGCAGAGCGCAAAACGCCCGCAGGCCTGCCCGGCCAGCTGGCGCTCGATCTCCGCAAGGCGGGCCGGCGCCTGCATCATCAAAACCTTGGGCGTATAAGGCGGAATGACAAAGGGCAGATCCGGACACACCACCGCCTCCAGCCCAGTCAAGCGGCTTTCGATATCCGTGTATTCATTCGCCTGGGGAGTCAGCAAGCGCGAGCCGTCGTAAACGTGAACGAAAGCCCCCCACTCCCGGGCCTTTTGACACAGCCAAAGCTGGTCGGGCCGGTCCAGCATGCAGGAATAGAGCTGCTCGCCGGTGGAACAGCAAACGATCTGCGCCCCGTTGAACGCGATCAGAAACCCGTCGTGCGCCGCCATTTCCAGCTCGTCGGCAATCCGCTCCATCGCCTGCACGGGGCGCCCGGAAGCGAGCGCGATGCGCAGTCCCTGCGCCTGGGCCTGCCGCAGGCAGTCGCGGGTGAATGCAGACATGCATCCGTCTTCCCGGAGCAACGTGTCATCCAGATCAAATGCCGCAAGTGCGTAGGGCAACTGTCCCACCCCCGTCCTCAGTTTATATTATATTATAATATAACATATTATAATATTTTTGACAAGAGGCCTTTGTTGCGGTGTGCATCTGCGGGGTGCACGCGGGCAGCCCCAACCAGGTGGTGCGCTATGCCCGGCAGGGCGTGCGCTGCTTTTCCACCGAGGCGGCCAGCCTGCTGCAGGTGAAGGCCCGCCTGCTGGAGGAAGACCTGACCGCCCCCGAAACGGACTGACCCCCCATCAAACCTTCAGGTCCCGGCACGCTGCGTGCCGGGACTTTTTTGCGCTTTGCGTGCGCGAACGTGCTCGATTTTTGGCGATTTCATCCACAAGCGGGTGAAATCCGTCGGCATTTCAAGATAATCCAGTCAAAACTGTGCATACTATCCAAAACCCGCCGTGAAATTTGTGCGTTATCTTGAATGAATTTGCTTGATTTTGATTATTTTCCGTGGTATAGTGAAGGCAGAAGAAAGGAAGTGAGGGAAATGCTGGCAGAGGAGCGGTTCGCGGCCATCCAGGAGCTGCTGCACAAAAAGCGGGCGGCCACCGTCACCGAGCTGGCCCAGGCGCTGGACGCATCCGAGTCCACCATCCGGCGGGATCTGATACTTCTGGCCGGGCAGGGCAAACTAAATAAGGTGCACGGCGGCGCGGTGGCCCGGGAAGAGGCCTTCGACGCGGGCGAAGCGGCCATGAGCGCCAAGGAGCAGCTGCACGTGGCCGAAAAGCAGGCCATCGCCCGCTATGCGGCAAAGCAGATCCAGCCGGACGACGTGGTCTTTCTGGACGCGGGCAGCACCACCCTGATGATGCTGGACTTTCTGCAGCCGGGGGGCGCGGTGATCGTGACCAGCGGCGTGATGCACGCCCAGAAACTGGTGCAGAAGGGCTTCAAGGCCTATGTGCCGGGGGGCATGCTCAAGCCGGGCACCGAGGCCATCGTGGGCGCCGCGGCGGTGCAGGGCCTTTCCCGCTACAACTTCACCAAAGCCTTTTTAGGGGTGAACGGCATCGCCCTGGGCCAGGGCTACACCACCCCCGACCCGGAGGAGGCGCTGGTGAAATCCACCGCCATGGACCAGGCCTATGTGAGCTACATCCTGGCGGATTCCTCCAAGTTCGGCCGCGTCTCGGCGGTGACGGTGGCCCCTCTTGAGCGGGGCTGCATCATCACCGACCGCCTGCCGGACAAAGTTTACGCAAAACATGCCGTCATCAAGGAGGTCGAGCCTGACCAATGATCTACACCGTGACCTTCAACCCCGCGCTGGACTATGTGGTGCGCCTGCCGGCCTTTGCGCCGGGGGAGGTGAACCGCACCGAGAGCGAGGACATCCAGCTGGGCGGCAAGGGCATCAACGTCTCCTGCGTGCTGGGCCAGCTGGGCGTCCAGAGCGTGGCCCTGGGCTTCGTGGCGGGCTTCACCGGCGCGGCCCTGGAGGAAGGGCTGGCCCGCCGGGGGGTGCGCGCCGATTTCATCCGCCTGCCCGAGGGGCTGACCCGCATCAACGTCAAGATCAAGGCCTCCGTGGAGACCGAGATCAACGGCCAGGGCCCGGCCATCCCCGCCGGGGCGCTGGAAGAGCTGTTCCGGAAACTGGAGCGCCTCGCCGCCGGCGACGTGCTGGTGCTGGCGGGCAGCATTCCCGCCAGCCTGCCCAGCGACATCTACCAGCGCATCCTGGAGCGGCTGGCCCCGAAAGGGGTGCTCTGCGCGGTGGACGCCACCGGCGAGCTGCTGGTGAAGGTGCTGCCCTACCGCCCGTTCCTCATCAAGCCCAACGACCACGAGCTGGGCGAGATCTTCGGCCGCACCCTTTCCTCCGACGGGGAGATCGCGGAGTGCGCCCGCCTTTTGCAGCAGAAGGGCGCGCGCAACGTGCTGGTGAGCATGGCGGGCGACGGCGCGCTGCTGCTGGATGAGGGCGGCAACGTGCACCGGCTGGAAGCCTTTAAGGGCAAGGTGAAGAACTCGGTGGGCGCGGGCGATTCCATGGTGGCCGGCTTTTTGGCCGGCTGGCTGGAAAAGGGCGACTACGCCTGGGCCCTGCGCCTGGGCTCCGCCTGCGGCAGCGCCACCGCCTTCTCCGACGCCCTTGCCACCCGGGCCGAGATCGAGGCCCTTTTGGATCGCTGACCCTGAGCGGGCAGAGCCTTAGCTTTTAGAGATAGAGAGAGGAAGGAACAACATGCGCATCACAGACTTGCTCAAACCCCAGAGCATCCTGCTGGGCGGTCAGGCCGCCGACAAGGCGGGCGCCATCGACGCCCTGATCGACCTGCAGGCCGCCGGCGGCCACCTGGCGGACAAAGCCGCCTACAGGGAGGCCATCCTGGCCCGCGAGGCCCAGAGCAGCACCGCCATCGAGGCGGGCATCGCCGTGCCCCACGCCAAGAGCGAGGCGGTTTCGAACCCCGGCCTCGCGGCCATGACCCTCAGCCAGGGCGTGGACTACGGCGCCATGGACGGCCAGCCCAGCGACCTGTTCTTCATGATCGCCGCCCCCCTGGACGGCAACCTCCATCTGGAGATCCTCAGCCGCCTGATGGTGCTGCTGATGGACCCGGAGTTCACCCGCGGCCTGCGGGCCGCGGGGACCGCCGAGGAATTTCTGGCGGTGATCGACAAGGCCGAGGCCGCCAAGTACGGCGAGACCGGCGTGCCGGGCGTTGAATCGGTGGACACCGCCGAGGAAGCCGCCGCCAAGGCCGCCAGGAACGCGGGCGCCGAGTACCGGGTGCTGGCCGTCACCGCCTGCCCCACCGGCATCGCCCACACCTACATGGCCGCCGAGGCCCTGGAGAAGGCCGGCAAGGCCCTGAACATCACCGTGAAGGTGGAGACCAACGGCTCCGGCGGCGTGAAGAACGCCCTGACCGCCGCCGAGATCGCCGCGGCTGACGGCATCATCGTGGCCGCCGACAAGAACGTGGAGACCGCCCGGTTCGACTCAAAGCCCGTCCTCTTCGTGCCGGTGAGCGACGGCATCCACAAGGCGGAGGAACTGGTGAAGAAGGCGGCGGCGGGCGCGGCTCCCGTCTACCACCACCAGGGCGGAGCCGGGGCCGTGGAGGCTGCCTCCACCGTGAAGGAATCCCTGGGCCGCAAGACCTACAAGGACCTGATGAACGGCGTTTCCCACATGCTGCCCTTCGTCATCGGCGGCGGCATCCTCATCGCCCTGGCTTTCCTGCTGGACACCTTTGACCCCAACAACGCCGCCAACTTCGGCATGGGCACCCCCGTGGCCGCCTTCTTCAAGACGGTGGGCGGCGTGGCCTTCAACTTCATGCTGCCCATCCTGGCGGGCTACATCGCCATGAGCATCGCCGACCGTCCGGGTCTGGTGGCGGGCTTCGTGGGCGGCAGCATGGCCGCCGCGGGCACCAGCTTCGCCACCATCGCCGGCACCGCCGACCCCGTTTCCTCCGGTTTCCTGGGCGCGCTGCTGGCGGGCTTTGTGGGCGGCTACTTCATGCTGGCCTTTGAAAAGCTGTGCGAAAAGCTGCCCCGCAGCCTGGAGGGCATCAAGCCCATCCTGCTCTACCCCGTGGCGGGCGTTCTGTTCATGGGCCTGTTCATGTGCGCCTTCGGCCCCATCGTGGGCGCGCTGAACGCCAGCCTCACCGGCTTTCTGGCGGGCCTGGGCGGCACCAGCAAGGTGCTGCTGGGCGCTGTTCTGGGCGGCATGATGAGCATCGACATGGGCGGCCCCTTCAACAAGGCCGCTTACGTCACCGGCACCGGCGCCATCGCCACCGCCCTGGCGGCGGGCCTGGGCCAGGGCGCCATCGAGTACCAGATGATGGCCAGCGTCATGGTGGGCGGCATGGTGCCCCCCATCGCCATCGCCCTGTGCACCACCTTCTTCAAGAAGAAGTTCACCGCCGACGAGCGCAAGTCCGGCGTGGTGAACTACATCATGGGCCTGTGCTTCATCACCGAGGGCGCCATCCCCTTCGCCGCCGCCGACCCCCTGCGGGTCATCCCCAGCTGCGTTGCGGGCAGCGCGGTGGCCGGCGCTCTGTCCATGGTCTTCGGCTGCGGCCTGATGGCCCCCCACGGCGGCATCTTCGTCTTCCCCGTGGTCAGCAATGTGATGGGCTATCTTCTCAGCCTGGCGGCAGGCAGCGCCGTGGGCATGGCCCTGCTGGCGGTGCTGAAGAAGAACAAGGAAGCCTGAACCCTTTGCACCCCGCGGGGGCGGCAGCGCCCCCGCTGTAAAACCAACGAACAAAAAGGAGGATCAAAATGGTCTCGACTAAAACCACGATCACCAACCCCATGGGCATGCACATGCGGCCCGCCGGCATGTTCGCCAACGCCATGATGAAGTTCGACAGCGACGTGAACCTGGTGGCGAACGGCAAGACCGTGAACGCCAAGAGCATCATGAACCTCATCGCCGCCTGCATCAAGTGCGGCACCGAGGTGGAAGTGCAGTGCAGCGGCCCCGACGAGGAGGCCGCCCTGCTGGAGGCCGTGCGCCTGATCGAAAGCGGCCTGGGCGAGTAACCACAAAAAAGGGAAGGAGAGGTTCGACATGCTGAAGGGAACGGGCGTTTGCGCGGGCGTGGGCCTGGGCACGGCGCTGGTGGTGCAGACCCAGGCGCTGGACTGGTCCGGCGTGCAGTACGCCGGAGCCGAACAGGAAAAGGCGCGCCTTGCCGCGGCCGCCAAATCGGTGAGCGACACGCTGGCCGCCATGGCCCAGGCCATGACCAGCCAGGTGGGCGAGCACGCGGCCCAGATCCTCTCCGGCCAGATCATGATGCTGGCCGACCCCTTCATGGTGGGCCAGATGAACGAGCAGATCGAGGGCGGCGCGGTGGCCGAGGCCGCGGTGGACGCGGTGTGCGGCAGCTTCATCGCCATGTTCAGCGCGGTGGAGGACGAACTGACCCGCCAGCGGGCCGCCGACGTGGCCGACCTGCGGGACCGGCTGCTCAAGACCCTGCTGGGCCGGGAGGACCAGGACCTGGCCGCCGCCCCGGCGGGCACGGTGATCGTGGCCCATGACCTGACCCCCAGCATGACGGTGGGCCTCAAACGGGAGAACATCGCCGGCATCATCACCGAGACGGGGGGCGCCACCAGCCACTCGGCCATTCTGGCCCGGGCGCTGGAGATCCCCGCGGTGCTCAGCGTGCCGGGGGCGCTTTCGGCCATCGCCCCCGGCGCGAAGATCGCCATGGACGGCGAGCTGGGCCACGTTTATGTGGACCCGGACGAGCGCACGGTGAAGGACTACGAGGCGCGGCGGAAGGCCTTTGAGGCCCGGCGCGCGGTGCTGAAGGAATATCTGGGCAAGCCCACCGTCACCGCCGACGGGCGCCCGGTGGCGCTCTACGCCAACATCGGCCGCCCGGAGGACGCCGCTGCCGCCCTGGAAAAGGGCGCGGAGGGCGTCGGGCTGTTCCGCACCGAGTTTTTGTTCATGGACCGGGACGCGGCCCCCACCGAGGAAGAACAGCTGGCGGCCTACCGGCAGGCAGCGGCCCAGTTCGCGGGGGGCGAAGTCATCATCCGCACCCTGGACGTGGGCGGCGACAAGGATGTGCCCTATCTCGGCATGGACAAGGAGGAAAACCCCTTCCTGGGGCACCGGGCCATCCGCTACTGCCTGGACAATCCCGACCTTTATATGACCCAGCTGCGGGCCCTGCTGCAGGCGGGCGCGGAAAAGCACAACGTGCGCATCATGCTGCCGCTCATCACCGGCGTGGAGGAACTGCGGGCGGCCAGGGCCCTGCTGGAAAAGGCCAAGGGCGAGCTTGCCGCCGAGGGCAAGGCCTTTGACGCGGACATCAAGGTGGGCGTGATGATCGAGACCCCCGCCGCCGCCCTGGTGGCGGACCTGCTGGCCCAGGAGGCGGACTTCTTTTCCATCGGCACCAACGACCTGACCCAGTACACCCTGGCGGTGGACCGGGGCAACGCCAAGGTGGCAAAGCTCTACACCGTGTTCCATCCGGCGGTGCTGCGCAGCATCAAGAGCGTCATCGCCGCGGCCAAGGCGGCCGGCATCCCGGTGGGCATGTGCGGCGAGGCCGCTGCCGACCCGGCGCTGCTGCCGCTGCTGCTGGCCTGGGGCCTGGACGAATTCAGCGTGAGCGCCAGCTCCATCCTGGCCGTCAAGCGGTCCATCAGCCTGTGGAGCGCCGCCGACGCGGCCTTCGCCGAAAAGGAGGCCATGAAGCTCAGCGCCGCCGAGAGCATCCTGGGCTGCCTTGGCTCGATGAAACGGGAGTAAGCGGGGCAGTGCGCTGGCCCGTTTGCACAGCAAAAAAAGCGCCCCCCGCAAGGGGGGCGCTTTTTTTGCCTGTTTATCGTTTTGCGCTCAGGAAGAAGAGCGCCACGGTGCCGGGGCCGGAGTGGGCGCCGATGACCGGGCCGATGGTGCCGATGTGCACTTCCTTCGCGCCCAGGGCCTTGCAGCGGTCGGCCACATACTGGCAGTCCTCGGGGCAGTCGCCGTGGCTGACGAACACCACCTGCTCGGCGGGGGGCACGTCGCTGGAAGCGAAGTGCTTCACCAGGCCGTCCAGGCTGGCGCGGCGGCCGCGCACCTTTTCCATGGCGATGAGGTGGCCCTCGTCGTCCACATGCAGCACCGGCTTGATGCCCAGCAGCGTGCCCACCACAGCGGCGCCGCCGCCCAGGCGGCCGCCGCGCTTTAAGAACATCAGGTCGTCCACCGTGAACCAGGCGCACACCCGCATCTTGTTGGCCTCGAACCAGCCGGCCACTTCCTCGAGGCTCTTGCCCTCGTTCTTCAGGGTGGCGGCGTAGTAGACCGCCAGGCCCTCGCCCATGCTGGCCTGCAGGGTGTCGATCACCCGCACGGTGCGCTCAGGATACTTTTCCGCCAGCTCCTCCGCCGCCAGGCAGGCGGATTGGTAGGTGCCGGACAGGCCGCTGGAAAAGGCCAGGTACAGGATGTCCTTGCCCGCTTCCAGCACGGGGGAGAAGGCCTCCTCAAAGGCGGCCTGGTTGATCTGGCTGGTGGTGCTCATGCCGCCGGCGCGCAGGGCGTCGTAAAAGGCATGGGGATCCAGCTCCCGGTTGTCGGGGTAGTTGCGGTACTCCTTGCCGTCAAGGGAAAAAAGCATGGGCAGCACTTCCACGCCCAGCTGCCGGACGAGCTCCGCCGTCAGGTCGGCGGTGGACTCGGTGAACAATACGTATTCAGCCATCGTTTTCACACACTCCTCTTCTGTGGCTTATGGGGAAATTGTACCACATGCGGGCCGGTTTTGAAAAGGCCCGCCGTTGTTTTTTTAACGGGGCGGCGCGGCAAGAAAGCCGCCCCCTGCCGGGGCGGGGGAGGCGGGGCTCCCGCGACGCGCCGGCGTTGAGGCGGCTGGTTTCATTTTGGCGCCAGCCTGTCGCGGCGGCGGTGCAGCCAGTCCACGATGCGCTGTTCGCCCCGGATGCACGCAAGGCCCAGCGTGCCGGTGACCGCCCCCAGCACCAGGGGCAGCACGATGTTGCCCTCGAAGAGGCTGTCGCCCGCCACGGTGCTGGCCAGCAGGGCGGGGAAGCGGGCCAGGGTGCAGATGAACAGGAACTGCCGGGGCTTCAGGGGCAGGAAGGGCCCGATGTAGGTGAGCAGGTCCTTGGGCATGCCGGGCAGGAAAAAGAGTAAGTACAACGCGCTGCGGACCCGCTTTTCATCCTGCAAAAAGCGGTATTTGTGCAGCACCGCCGGGTCCACCGCTTTGGCCCCCAGGGCCCGCACGAAAAAGTAGATCAGGGTGCTGCCGATGAGGATGCCCACAAGGCAGAGCAGCAGCCCGCCCACCGGGCCGTAGAGCGCGCCGGCCATGATCTGCACCGGCTCGCCGGGCACAACGGCCACCACGATCTGAAACACCTCCAGCCCCAGGAACACAAGCATGCCCCACACGCCGTGGGAGCGCACCCACTCCACAAATTCGTCCCGGGCGGTCTGGCTGGTGATGAGGGCCCAGATCTCGTGGCGGAAGGCCACCGCCACCGCGGCGCACCCGGCGCACAGCAGCGCCAGCACCGCCGCCGAGGCAAGCTGTTTTTTGCTTTTGTTCATAGGCTCCTCCCAAAGAGTGCGGCCCGGCGCCCCAAAGGCGCCGGGCCGGCGGATGCGGTCAGCCGGCACTGCCGGAGGTGACGGCGCTGTTGCCCATGCCCTCGCTGGCGGCAAGGCTGCCGCTGCCGGACGTGCCGGCGGAGCCGGACATGCCGCCTTCCATGGACGAGCCGCCCGGGGCGCTGCTGCGGGCGGAGGGGGTGGGGGTGGGCTTTGTGCTGGAGGCGGGCTTGTCGCCGCCCCAGCAGCCGGCGAGGCTCAGCGTCAGGGCCAGAGCCGCCGCCACGGTCACGATGCGTTTCATAAACGATGCTCCTTTGCAGAACGATGTGTGGTATAAAACCACCCGTAGTGTTCCACAAAAGATGCGCGGCTATGCGCCGCCCGGGCTCATTCCAGCTGGCCGGCCAGGGTCATCACCGCGGCGAGGCCCGCCACCGGGGCGGTCTCGCAGCGCAGGATGCGCCTGCCCAGGCCCACCGGCACCGCGCCGGCGGCGGTGAGGGCCGCCGCCTCCTCGGGGGAAAAGCCCCCTTCGGCCCCGGTGATGAGGGCGATGCGCTTTTGATCCTTCACCAGCGTGCGCAGGCTCCCGCCGCCGCCCTCGTAGAAAAAGAGCACCAGGTCGAACTGGTCAAAGCGGGCGGGCAGGTCCTTGATGTCCAGGGGCAGCTCCACCGCGGGCACGAGGCCCCGGCCCGCCTGCTTTGCCGCCTCGGCGGCGATGCGGGCGTAGCGGGCGTTCTTCTGCTCCTCTTTTTTGGGGGCGGCCACGCAGAAGCGGCTGAAAAAGGGCACCACCCGCACCGCGCCCAGCTCCACCGCCTTCTGGACGATGAACTCCAGCTTATCCTGCTTGGGGTAGCCGGCGAAGAGGGTCACCTCCACCGAGGGCTCGGCGGCGGTGGGGCGCTTTTCCAGCAGGCGCAGCTCCACCCGGTCGGGGGCCACGGAGGTGACGGCGGCGGTGTAGTCAAAGCCCGCCCCGTCGCACAAAACGACCGCGTCGCCGGGTTTTGCCCGCATCACCCGGCCCAGGTGACGGGCGTTTTGGCCGGTGAGGGCGGCGGTGGTTTCGGTGAATTCCGAAGCAAAATAGCGGTGGGGCATCTTTCACACCTCACCCCTGCAGAGGATGGCCGCCCAGCCGCCCTGGCGGCGCACTTCGTCCACCTTGAGGCCCGCGGCGGCAAGGCCCGCGCACACTTCCTCTTCCCGGGCGTCGATGATGCCGCTGGCGATAAAGACGCCGCCTTCCGCCAGCAGGCCGGGCACGCGGGGGGCCAGATGCAGGATGGCGTTGGCCACGATGTTGGCGGTGATGATGTCGTACTTGCCGGCCGCCTTGTCGGACAGGTCCCCCACCAGCACCTTCAGCCGGCCTTCCACGCCGTTGAGCCGGGCGTTTTCGCCGGCGGTGCGCACGCACATGGGGTCGATGTCCACCCCTTCGGCCTCGGCCGCCCCCAGCTTGAGGGCCGCGATGGCCAAAATGCCGCTGCCGGTGCCGATGTCCAGCACCCGCTCGCCGCCCTTCACCAGCTCGTCCAGCGCGGCAAGGCACAGGGCGGTGGTCTCGTGGGTTCCGGTGCCGAAGGCCATGCCGGGGTCCAGCCGGATGACGGTGCGGTCGGTGGGGTAGTCCTCCCAGCTGGGCACGACGGCCAGCCGCCTGCCGATGGGCAGGGCGTGGTAATAGGCCTTCCAGGCGGTCTCCCAGTCCTGCTGCTCCACGCCGTCCGCCGCCAGCGAGTAGTCCAGCTCGGCCCCCTCCAGCCGGCCCCGCAAAAGGTCCAGCACCTCGGCGGGGTTCTCGTCGGGGGAGAGATACAGGTGTACCGTCACATGGGTGCGGTCCTTATCCAGCAGGTCCTGCTCGATGAGGTCCACGTGGGCGATGCGCTCCACCTGCTCTTCCAGGTCGGAATAGTCCTCGATGTAGATGCCGCCGCCGGACACGCCGGTGGCGATGGCCTCGGCGTCCTCCGCCTGGGCTTTGGGAACGGTGATCTTGATGTCGGTCCACTGCATAAGGGGCCCTCCTTGGGGTGGTTTCGTCTCTAATGTATTATTATAGCATCCCTGGCGGCGTTTTTGTGAAAAAAGAAAGAACAAACGCCCCTTTGTTCCATAGAACGAGGGGCGGGGCCGGGAGTTTTCAACAAAAAGCGGCTCCCGTGTTCAACGCACGGGGGCCGGGCGAGCCGTCCGGCCCTCTGCCGGGCCCCGCGGGGGCGGCAGAGGGCCGGCGGGCCTTCAGCCGGTGGATGGTGAGCAGGTCGGTGAGGGTCTGGGTGGGATGCTGGTGGCCGCCGCCGGCGTTGATCGGCGGGCAGCCCACCCTGGAAGCGGCCACGGCGGGGGCAGCATCCACTGCATCACCCAGCAGCAGGTGAAATGAGCCTTTCGGGCAGCGGCGCGGGCCGCTCCCCTTTTTTTGCAAAAAGGGATTGACAAATCCCCGCCGGTGGAGTATCATCAGGTAGAAGTTAGTAATAGCTAACGCTCCGCCGGGCCGGCTCTGCCGGCTTTTTTGCGGCGGCGGGATTAGTTTTATCTAACCACCGGTGCCGCCGCACCGTGTTCCGCTGAAAGCAGGTGAAACAAATGACCTTGAACGACGCCGACACCGGCCGGGAA
This sequence comes from Candidatus Allofournierella excrementigallinarum, assembly GCF_944388085.1. NCBI lineage: Bacteria > Bacillati > Bacillota > Clostridia > Eubacteriales > Oscillospiraceae > Allofournierella > Candidatus Allofournierella excrementigallinarum. The sequence goes on from NZ_CALXHK010000014.1 coordinate 27,993, forward strand.
TACATCATCCGGGCCATCGACACCGACGACGAGGAGATGGATGCTTTTCTGTTCAGCCTCGGGTGCTTTTCCGGCGAGCCCATCACCGTGGTCTCCCGCCTGAAGGGCGGCTGCGTGGTGGCCATCAAGGACGGCCGCTACACCATCGACGACCAGCTGGCCGGGGCCATCCGCGTCTGACGCGCCTGGCCGCCCCCGCATGTTACAGACCGCCGCGCCCCGTGGTTAGTTATGGCTAACCATCCGGCGTTTGCGATAGAACGCCCCTTTGCGGGGCAGTGAGCAAAACAGGAGGAACCGCTTATGAGAATCGCTCTGACCGGAAACCCCAACTCCGGCAAGACCACCATGTACAACGCCCTCACCGGGCGCAGCGAGAAGGTGGGCAACTGGGCCGGTGTGACCGTGGAAAAGAAGGAACACCCCATCAAAAAGAGCTTTTGCCCCGCCGGGGAGGAGCTGGTGGCCGTGGACCTGCCCGGCGCCTACTCCATGTCGCCCTTCACCTCGGAGGAGAGCATCACCAGCAGCTATGTGCGCCATGAGCACCCGGACGCCATCATCAACATCGTGGACGCCACCAACCTCTCCCGCAGCCTGTTCTTCACCACCCAGCTGCTGGAGCTGGGGGTGCCGGTGGTGGTGGCGCTGAACAAAAACGACTTGGACGAGAAAAAGGGCATCACCATCGACGACGCCGCCCTCTCGGCGGCCCTGGGCTGCCCGGTCGTCCCCACCGTCTCCACCGCAGGCGCCGGCCTGCGGGAGGCGGTGGCCGCCGCGGCGGGCCTCTACGGCAAAGGCCAGAAGGCTCCCTACGTGCAGGGCGAGGTGGACCTGACCGATAAAAAGGCGGTGGAAGAGGCCGACCGGCAGCGCTTCGCCTTTGTGAACCAGCTGGTGAGCAGGGTGGAAAAGCGCCAGGTGCTCACCCGGGAAAAGGGCACCGGCGACGCCATTGACGCGGTGCTCACCAACCGCTGGCTGGGCATTCCCATCTTCGCGCTGGTGATGTTCCTGGTGTTCCAGATCAGCCAGGTGTGGGTGGGCCCCTTCATCGCCGACGCGCTGGTGGCCCAGATCGAGGCCTTCCAGGGCTTCGTGGCGGACAGCCTGGCCGACGCCAACCCCCTGCTCACCGCCCTGCTGGCGGACGGCATCATCGGCGGCGTGGGCGCCGTGGTGGGCTTCCTGCCCCTGGTGATGGTGATGTACTTCCTCATCGCCCTGCTGGAGGACTGCGGCTACATGTCCCGCGTGGCGGTGGTGCTGGACCCCATCTTCAAAAAAGTGGGCCTGTCCGGCAAGTCGGTCATCCCCTTCGTCATCGGCACCGGCTGCGCCATCCCCGGCGTGATGGCCAGCCGCACCATCCGCAACGAGCGGGAGCGCCGCGCCACCGCCATGCTCACTCCCTTCATGCCCTGCGGCGCGAAGATCCCGGTCATCAGCCTGTTCGCCGGGGCCTTCTTTGCGGACGCGGGCTGGGTGAGCTTTGTGATGTACTTCACCGGCATCGTGCTCATCTTCCTTGGCGCGCTGCTGGTGAGCCGCATCGCCGGCTACAAGAACCGCAAGAGCTTTTTCATCATCGAGCTGCCCGAGTATAAAGTGCCCTCCCTGTGGTTCGCCTTCAAGGCCATGTGCAGCCGCGGCTGGGCCTACATCGTGAAGGCCGCCACCATCATCCTGCTGTGCAACACCGCCGTGCAGATCATGCAGACCTTCAACTGGAGTTTTGCTGTGGCCGAAACTGCCGATAGCTCTATTTTGGCCTCCATTGCCCACCCCTTTGCCTATCTGCTGATTCCCATTGTTGGCGTCCTCAGCTGGCAGCTGGCCGCCGCCGCCGTCACCGGCTTCATCGCCAAGGAGAACGTGGTGGGCACCCTGGCCGTCTGCTTCGTGGGCCTTGAGAACTTCATCGACACCGACGAACTGGCCATGCTGGAGGGCTCCGGCGCCGAGGTGGCGGGCATCATCGCCATCACCAAGGTGGCGGCCCTGGCCTACCTGATGTTCAACCTTTACACCCCGCCCTGCTTTGCCGCCATCGGCGCCATGAACAGCGAGATGAAGAGCGCCAAGTGGCTGTGGGCCGGCATCGGCCTGCAGCTGGGCACCGGCTACTCGGTGGGCGTGCTGGTCTACCAGTTCGGCACCCTCATCACCACCGGCTCCTTCGGCCCGGGCGCGGTGCCCGGCCTTGCCGCCGTGGCCGTCTTTGCCGCCATCCTCACCTGGCTGTGCCTGCGGAGCGACCGCTCGCTGGCCAAGGAGTACTCCCTTAAGGGGGTGAGCGCCGCATGATGGCCAACCTCATCGCCGGCGGCATCATCGCCGCCATCGTCCTGGCCGCCGCCTTCTATGTTTACAAGGCGAAAAAGAGCGGCAAAAAGTGCATCGGCTGCCCCGACTCCGGCGGCTGCTCCGGCGGCTGTTCCGGCTGCCAGGGCTGCCACGGCAGCGCGGCGCAGGAGGAGCGCTGAACGAACCAATTCATCCACGCCCGGCCCGCCGGCGGCAAACACGGCGGGGCCGATGGGCATTTTCTCTCCAAAGGGCCGTCACGGCCACAAAAAGCGGGAGCGGACTGTTCGTCCGCTCCCGCTTTTCGCCTTTCTGTTACGCCAGCTCCAGATACAGCCCCGCCAGCTTGAGGGTGGCGGAAAGGCCGTCCAGATGGGTGCGCTCCATGCCGTGGGAGGCGTGCACCCCCGGGCCGATGAGGGCGCCCCGGGCGTCCATGCCGGCGCGCCAGGCCACGCCCACGTCGGAGCCGTAGTGAGGATAGACGTCCACCGCGTAGTCCACGCCGTGTTCCTTCGCCAGCTGCACCAGCCGGCTGACCATGCCGTAGTCGTAGGGGCCGCCGGAATCCTTTGCGCAGATGGACACCTGGTACTCGGTGCAGGCCAGGTCCTCGCCGATGCAGCCCATGTCCACCGCCAGCAGCTCGTCCACCACCGGCAGGGTGGCGCCGCCGTGGCCCACCTCCTCGTGGACGGTGAGGGTGAAGAAGGTGTCATACCGGGGGCGCTGGCCGGTGGCGTGCATCCGCCACAGAAGGGTCAGCAGGCAGGCGGAGCTGGCCTTGTCGTCCAGAAAGCGGGACTTCACAAAGCCGCTTTCGGTCACCACGGTCTTGGGGTCGTAGCAGACGTAGTCGCCGGCGGCGATGCCCAGGGCCTCCACGTCCGCCTTTGTGCGCACCTTCTCGTCGATGCGCACCGCCATGTTCTTTTCGTCCCGGGGGCGGGTGGCCGCGTCGTCCTGCACGTGGGCTGCGGGGGAGAGGCTGAGCACCGTGCCGGTGTAGACCCTGCCGTCCCGGGTGTAGATGCGGCAGTATTCGCCGTCCAGCGTGGGCATCAGCGGGCCGCCCACCTTCGTGACCATCAGCATGCCGTCGGCGGTGACGGAGCGCACCATCAGGCCCAGGGTGTCCACATGGGCGCACAGGCCCACCGTGCGGCCGGCCTCCCGGCCGGGCACCTTCACCACAAGGTTGCCCTTGCCCGTGAGCCGGGCCTCGAAGCCCAGCCCTTGGGCGATGTCCTTGGCCAGGGCCACCGCCTTGTGGGTAAAGCCGCTGGGGCTGTCCTGCCCGAGGAGTTTTTGCAGCGTGTCCAGCAGGAAGGCCTGCTGGGCCTGTTCCAGCGTTTTTTCGTCGTTCATCTTCCGTTTCTCCTCCTTATAAAAAGGTCCTGGCCCCATCTTACAAAAAATCCCGTCGAAGCGCAAGGGCGGCCGCCTTACTCTCGGAAGGACTGTACCTTGTCCGGCGGCATGGTGCGCAGGTGGCGGTCCAGCATGTCCAGAAAACGCTGGATGGCCGCCTCCTTACGGCCGTTGTTGGTCAGGCAGTAGATGATCTGGTTGGGCGGTCCGTCCACCACGTCGTACATGTGGGCGCCCATCTGCGCAAAGCGCAGCCCTGTCACATAAGGGGTGAACATCCAGGCGTCGCCGGTGAGGAAATAGCGGGACAGGGAGAAATACTCCAAGATCACCACCGGCTCCACCGTCTCGTCGAACCGGGCCCGGTGCCAGGCCATGAACTCCTTGTTCCAACGCAGCAGCACCTCTTTGCTTGCGTCCAGCGAACTTACCGTGACCCGCCCATCGGTGTTGGGCAGCTCGCTGAAGGACACCGCCACAAAGACTTCGGAATAAGCCGGGTGGATCTGGGTGCCCTCGGGCATGGGTTGGGTGTAGTCCTGGATGGCGATGAACGCCAGGTCGTACAACTCCTTTTCCATAAACTGGAACGCCGTTTCAGAAAAGGCGTTGTTCAGCTCCAGCAGATAGCCCTGTCGGGTGAACTCCACCAGCAGCTCCGACAGGATGTTGTGCAGCACGCTGTCGGTAGCGGCGATGGACAGATACTCCCGCTCCTGCACGTTGCGCAGCGCGTTCATCTCCGCCTGCAGGCGCTGCCACTTCTGGGCCACGTGATAGAACTTCACCCCCTTGGGGGTGAGCTGGATCTCCCGGTGGCCCTTTTGCCGCACGAACAGCGCACAGCCCATCTCCTCCTCCATGGTCTGGATGCGCCGGGTCAGCGCCGGCTGGGTGATGAACAACTTTTGGGCCGCCGCCGAGAGGGTGTTGTATTTCGCCACCGCCAGAAAGGCCTCGATCTCCAGCTGGGTCACGGGCATTCTCCTCCTTTAAAATATAAACTGTTATTTATAATATATATCGAAATTTGGCATTTTACAAGGCTAAAGCAGCGGGTTATACTGGGCACAGAACAAGTTTTTCGACATTTAGTTCGAAAATTCTGGTGATTCTTCCCTTTGAAATATCAGTTTTGGGAATGATAGGGGGCTCTGCCGTGAAGCGGGACGTCTGGCGTGCCGCGCTGGCCTGCTTGCTGGCGGGCGGGCTGTTCGGCCTGACCAAGCTGCTGTTTGAACTGGCGGAGGGCAGCTTTGGCACAATGCTGTATTGCTGTTTTTTGGGCATCAGCTGCTGCCTTGCCGCCGGGGCCAGGGCCTGCGGGCTGCCCGGCTATCTTTTGAGCCTGGCGGTGGGGCTTGTGTGGGTGGGCCTTTACACCGGCGCCGAAACGGCGCTGCTGGCCACGGCGCTGCCGCCGCTGGCGGCGCGGGTGCTGGCCTTCGGGGCGGTGAGCGCCGTCATCGAAGCAGCCAACCTGTTCTGGCTCAAGCGCACCCCCGCCCGGCACGCCATCTTGCAGTTTTCCGCCATCATCGGATGTTTTTCCCGCACGCCGGCCGAATACCCGGCGGTGGCCGCGGCCATCGTTACCGGCATCGTGGTGAGCATCCTCTACAAAGGCATCTACGGAGCCCTGCGGGACCCCGATCAATAACACCCGAGCCGAAAGGAGCATCTTTTCCATGCAATACGAGTTTGACAAAACGCTGGATCACCGCCGGAACGGTTCCATCCGCTGGAAACAGCCGGCGGGCCGCGACGATATCCTCGGCATGGGCACCGCGGACCTGGACTTTTTCTGCGCACCCTGCGTAAAGGAGGCAACACAGGCGGTCTGTGACGAGAACACCTTCAACTACCGCTTCAAGTCTGACCGCTACTACGAGGCGGTGCAGAACTGGTTTTCCCGCCGCTACGGCATGCACACCGAACGGGAGTGGCTGCGGGAGATCCCCAGCACCATCGGCTCGGTGCGGCTGACCATCGGCGCCATGTGCCACCCCGGCGACTACATCCTGATGCAGTCCCCCTATTTCGCGCCGCTGAAGTGGGCCATCGAAGGCGCGGGCTGCCGCTTTTTGGAAAACCCGCTGGTGCTGAAAGACGGGCGCTATGAGGTGGACTTTGAGGATTTTGAGGCCAAGATACGCACCTATCATCCCACCATGTTCATTCTGGTGAGCCCCCACAACCCCACCGGGCGGGTGTTCACCCGGCAAGAACTGGCCCGCATGGCGGACATCTGCGCCGAAAACGGGGTGGTGATCCTGTCCGACGAGGTGCATTGCCTCATCACCTACGACGGGCTCCGGCACACCCCCATTCTGGATGCATCCGACCGGGCGCGGGAGATCTCCATCCTCACCTTCAGCTTCAGCAAGGGGTTCAACCTGATGAGCCTGCCCCACGCCATGACCCTCATCGCCAATGAGGAGCTGCGCCGCCGGTGGGACGCGTACGTGGTGCCCTTCGACTTCCATTACGCCTGTAATTCCTTCAGCATCGCGGCGGTGACCGCCATCGCCGAGGGGGGAGCGGATGCCTGGCTGGAGGAGGCCACCGCATATCTTCAGCATAACCGGGACCTGTTCGCGGAATTGGTGAAGGAGCGGGGCATACCGCTGGACCCGCTGCCCCCGGAGGCCAGCTTCGTTTACTGGATCGGCTGTAGCCGCGCGGGGCTGGATCCGGACAAGCTGGGCGAGGCTTTTCTGGAACAGGCGGGCATCAGCCTGAACAACGGTTTGGAACACGGAGAGCAAGGGCGAGGCTTTATCCGTTTAAATTTTGGTGTGACGGAACAAACGCTGCGGCAGGCGGTGGAGCGGATCGACCGCATGTTCCGCAAATGAAACAAAAGGAGTGAAAATCATGAGTGAAAACACACCCGTAAAAGCGCCGAAGGAAATGACCCTGACCCTCGGTCTCATCGGCTTTCTGGTGCCCATCGGCGTGATGATCGTGTTCATCCTGCTGGGGGTGAACATGACCATCTGCATGCTGCTGGCCGATGTTCTTCTTTGCGGCTACGGCCTTCTTTTGGGCCATAAATGGGACACCCTGGACGATGCCATGTGCAGCGGCGTGAAGGCGGTCGCCTCCGCGGCCATCATCATGATCCTGGTGGGCGTGCTGGTGGGCGTGTTCATGGCCGCCGGCACCATCCCGGCCATGCTTTACTACGGCTTCAAGATCATCACCCCGATGTTCTTCTTGCCCGTGGCCTTCCTGCTGACCTGCTTTGTGGCCCTCTGCACCGGCACCTCCTGGGGCGCCGTGGGCACCATCGGCGTGGTGCTGATCGGCATGTCCACCGGCCTGAACATCCCCCTGTGGATCACCGCCGGCGCCATCATCTCCGGCGCTCAGATGGGCGACAAGATGAGCCCCCTGTCCGACACCACGCTGCTGGCCGCCGCCTCTGCCGGCACCAGCGTGTTCAAGCACGTGGTCTCTATGTTCTACACCACCCTGCCCGCTGCGGTGATCTGCGTGGTGCTCTACTTCGTGCTGGGCCTGAACAACGCCGGCGAAATTGACAAGGCCCAGATCCAGATGCTCAGCGACGGCCTGACCTCCGCCTTCAACATCAACCCGCTGATGCTGGTTCCGGTGATCGTGGTGCTTGCCCTTTCGGTCAAGCGGGTGCCCGCCTTTTTGACCTTCGCCATCGGCATTGCCGTGGGCGGCGTGTGGGCCATGGTGTTCCAGGGCGTGAACATTCTGGACGTCTTCGGCTACGGCATGAGCGGCTTTGTGTCCAACACTGGCATCGAAAGTCTGGACAGCCTGCTCAGCCGGGGCGGCATGTCCGGCATGATGGAAATGATCATCATGGTGCTGCTGTGCGGCATGCTCAGCGGCCTGCTGGACAAACTGGGCGTGCTGAATCCCATCGTCAGCGCCATCACCGCCCGAGTGCACTCGGTGGGCGGCATCGTCACCGCCACTTTGGCCACCGCCGGCATCCTGGCCATCCCCGGCGGCCAGTATCCTCCTCTGACCGTGCCCGCCTTCGCCTTTAAGAGCGCCTACGACGAAATGGACATCAACCGCGCGGTGCTGTCCCGCTCGATGGAGGACCTGGGCACCCTGCTGGTGGCCATCCTGCCCTGGGGCGCGGCGGCCGCCTACTACAGCGGCTCCCTGGGCGTTTCTCCCCTGGATTACATCCCCTACACCTTCCTGCCCATGCTCAGCCCGCTGATCGCCGTCATCAACGCCTGGACCGGCATCGGTGTGTTCCGCACCACCGACGAGGTGAAATACCGTCCCTTCTGGCGCCGCCCCAAGCAGTGACCTTTTTGGAGCGGCTCTGACCTGCCCGGTCACGCCGCCGTCCATCGGGCGGCGCCGGGTCTGGCCCGCCCTGCCTGATTCTCTCTTGCCCGCATAAAGCGAGGCTCTTCTGTCCCGTCAAAGCCCCCGGAGACCATCGCTCCGGGGGCTTTGGCTTGTCCGGCTGTCTTGCACCCCCTTTCCGGGGCCTGTATAATAAAGGAAAAGGGGGGCGATGTGATGTACAAAAATCTTCTGCCCATCGGCTCGGTGGTACTGCTCAAGGGCGGCCAAAAGCGGATGATGATCTGCGGGCGCATCCAGACCCGGGCGGGAAGCGACAAGGTGTACGACTATTCCGCCTGCTTGTATCCCGAGGGCATCACCGGCCCGGCGGGGATGTATTTCTTTGACCGGGAGGCAGTGGAGACGGTGTTTTTCCTCGGCTTTCAGGACAAGGAGGAGCTGGACTTCCGCGCCAATGTGCTGGACAAACTGGGCGAGGTGGAAGTGCGGGACGGAAAAATCGTGAGCAAGGGGCAGGGATGAGCCATGCTGTGTGAAGTAAAGCAGACAGTGAGCGGCCTGCGGGCGGAGTTCACCGTTCTGGAGGGCGGCCAGACCATCGGCAGCGCCCTTTTCCCGGATAATTTCCTTTTCGGCGGGCCCTGCGTCCTGCGCTACCGGGACGAGGAGCTCTCCCTCCGCTATGATCCCCAGCCGCCCCTGCGCAACCTGGGCCGGCCGGTGGAGGAGCGCACCTGGGCCCCTTACACCGTGGCCAGCGGCGGCCAAAGGGTGGGGGAGATGTGCGACAAAATGGCCCGCTGCGGGCTTTTCTCCCGCTACGGCTACACCGCCATGACTCTGGACGGCGTGCCGCTGGAGATGTTTGAGGTGGGCCTGGGCAAAGAGGGCATCGTCTGGCCCGTCTGGGCCGCCGGGCGGCAGATCGCCCAGATCGAAAAGGGCACCACCGTGCGCGACAACCTGGACGCATACACCCTCTGTTCCCTGGGGGAGTGGACCCAGCGGGCGGCGGTGCTGCTGTGCCTGTATCTGGACGCCCGCGCCTTCGCCCGCCGGGGCCAGATCGCCGTCGCCTCGGTGGAAAAGAGCTATCTTGTGACCTTCAACAAGGCGCTGAAGGCGAAATACGACCCCGGCTTCCACCACCGGGCCGCCCCGCTGCAGGGGCCCTGAGCCGTGGGCGGAAACCGCGCGCCGGGCCGCGCTTTTTCCGCCCCTCCAGCCTTGACAAGCCCCGGCGGAAAAGCGTATACTTAATTGTAATTTTTGCGTGCAAAAGGACGTGTTGAGAGCTTGGAACCGCTGATCCTTCAATCCGACTTCGGCTATGCCGACGGCGCGGTGTGCGCCATGTACGGGGTGGCCCAGGGCGTGTGCCCCGAACTGCGGGTGTTCGATCTGACCCACGACATCCCCCAATACGACATCTGGGAGGCCAGCTACCGCCTCATCCAGACGGTGAGCTACTGGCCGGAAAACAGCGTTTTCGTGAGCGTGGTGGACCCGGGCGTGGGCTCCACCCGGCGCAGCATCGCGGTGAAGACCGCCGAGGGCCACTACATCATCACGCCGGACAACGGCACCCTGACCCACATCAAGCGGATGTGCGGCATCGAAGAGGCCCGCGTCATCGACGAAAGCGTGAACCGGCTGGCGGGTTCCGGCGAGAGCTACACCTTCCACGGCCGTGACATCTACGCCTACACCGGCGCGCGGCTGGCTTCGGGCGTCATCACCTTCGAGCAGGTGGGCCCCCAGGTTCCGGTGGACAGCGTCATCGAGCTGCCGGTCATCGAGGCAAAGTGCGAGGAGGACGTCATCACCGGCACCATCGACGTGCTGGACGTGCGCTTCGGCTCGCTGTGGACCAACATCCCCCGGGAAATGTTCGCAAAACTGGGCGTGAAGCACGGCGGCCGGGTGGAGGTGTCCATCGCCAACGACACCCGCACCCTCTACAAGAATATCATGGCCTATGCCAAGAGCTTTGCCGACGTGAACGTGGGCGAGCCGCTGCTCTACGTCAACAGCCTGGACTGCGTGGCCGTCGCCATCAACCAGGGCAGCTTCTCCAAGGCCTACAACATCGGCACCGGCATCAAATGGCGCATCGCTTTGCGCAAAGCGCCCCGCATCGTCTACGAATAAGGCGGTGCATCCCCTTTGATTCTCCGCGGAAGGGACAGGCCCTTCCGCCGGCGGATAGTTTTGTTTTTATAATGTGAGGAGTGTGCAACATGAAAAATTCTTCCATCAAGACCGTGGTCGCGGTGGGCATCGGCGCCGCCCTGTTCTTTGTGCTGGGCCGTTTCGTGGCCATCCCCAGCGGCATCCCCAACACCAACATCAGCCTGCAGTACGCCATCCTGGGCATGCTGGCCGCCCTGTACGGCCCTGTGGCCGGCGGCCTCATCGGCTTCATCGGCCACACCCTGATCGACCTGTCCTGGGGCGGCAGCCCCTGGTGGAGCTGGGTCATCGCCTCCACCCTGGTGGGCGTGATCGCGGGCCTGGTGGCCAAGAAGCTGGCCCTCAGCGAAGGCGATTTCGGCAAGAGCAAGTTCGTTCTGTTCGCCGTGACCAACGTGGTGGCCAACGCCGTCGCCTGGCTGCTGGTGGCCCCCGGCCTGGATATCCTCATCTACGCCGAGCCTGTTGGCAAGACGTTCTCCCAGGGCGCCTTCGCCGCCATCGCCAACAGCCTGACCGCCGTCATCGTGGGCGGCCTGCTGGTGGCTGCTTTCTGCAAGACCATCGCCAAGAAGGGCTCGCTGGACAAGGAGTGAGTTCCTTTTTCCGGCGCTTCGCCCGTCGGAACGCTTGTGCGGCAAGCCGTTCCGGTGCGTTTTGCATCGGGGGCAGGGCAGCGCCCTGCCCCCGTTTCCTTTGATTTTTGAACTGCGAGGAGCGCTGCTTTATGGAACCCATCATTTCCTTCCGGGATTTCACCTTCCAATACCGCGCCCAGGCCCGGCCCACCCTCTATAACATCGACCTGGACATCTATCCCGGCGAAAAGATTTTGATCGCCGGGCCCTCCGGCTCGGGCAAATCCACCCTGGCCAGCTGCATCAACGGGCTCATCCCCTTCAGCTACCCCGGCGAATCCTCCGGCACTTTGACGGTGGACGGCAAGCAGGCCAGGAAGGAGAGCATCTTTGCGCTGTCCAAATCGGTGGGCACGGTGCTGCAGGACCCGGACGGCCAGTTCATCGGCCTGACGGTGGCCGAGGACATCGCCTTCGCGCTGGAAAACGACTGCGTGCCCCAAAAGGAGATGCACGCCGCCGTGGCCCGCGCCGCCAAACTGGTGGACGTGGACCGTCACCTGGGCCGTGCGCCCCACGAGCTCTCCGGCGGGCAGAAGCAGCGGGTGAGCCTTGCGGGCGTGATGGTGGACGCGGTGAAGATCCTGCTGTTCGACGAGCCGCTGGCAAACCTTGACCCGGCGGCGGGCAAGCAGACCATCGAGCTCATCGACCGCATCCAGAAGGAGACCGGCACCACCGTGCTCATCATCGAGCACCGGCTGGAGGACGTGCTCTGGCGCAGCGTGGACCGCATCGTGCTGATGGACGAGGGCCGCATCGCCGCCGACCTGCGGCCGGACGAATTGCTCTGCTCGCCGCTGCTCACCGAGGCGGGCATCCGGGAGCCCCTCTACCTCACGGCGCTGAAATACGCCGGCGTGGCCCTTTCGCCGGACAAAAAGCCCGCCCACCCCGACACGCTGGAGCTCACCGGGGCCGACAGGGACGCGGTGCGCGCCTGGTACCACGCGGCCCCCGCCGCCGCCCCCGCCCCCCGGCAGCCGGTGCTGCTGGAGGTGAAGGACCTGCGCTTTGGCTACACCAAGGGCCGCGACACCCTGCAGGACATCTCCTTCGCCGTGCGAAAAGGGGAGATGGTGAGCATCGTGGGCCGCAACGGCGCGGGCAAATCCACCCTTTCCAAACTCATCTGCGGGTTTGAGGCCCCCGGCTCCGGCTCCATTTTGCTGGACGGGCGGGACATCACCGGCGACACCATCCGCCAGCGGGCGGGCCGCATCGGCTACGTGATGCAGAACCCCAATCAGATGATCTCCAAGACCATGATCTTCGACGAGGTGGCCCTGGGCCTTGTGCAGAGCGGCCTTGGCCCCGACGAGGTGCGGGCAAAGGTGGAGGACACCCTGAAGATCTGCGGGCTCTACCCCTTCCGCAACTGGCCGGTGAGCGCTTTGAGCTTCGGCCAGAAAAAGCGGGTGACCATCGCCAGCGTGCTGGCCCTTGGCCCGGACGTCATCATCCTGGACGAGCCCACCGCCGGGCAGGACTTCCGCCACTACACCGAGATCATGGAGTTCCTGCGGGGGCTGAACCGGCAGGGGGTGACGGTGCTGATGATCACCCACGACATGCACCTGATGCTGGAATACACCCCCCGCGCGCTGGTGTTCAGCGACGGGCGGCTCATCGCCGACCGCTCCGCCGCCGAGGTCCTCTGCGACCCGGCGCTCATCGAGCAGGCGGCGCTGAAGGAGACCAGCCTGTTCACCCTGGCGAACCGCTGCGGCATCGCGCCGCCGGAAGCCTTCGTCCAGCGGTTCATCGACTTTGACCGGGAGGTGCGCGAGCATGGCTGCTAACACCGTTTTGAATTATCTGCCCCGCAAGAGCTTCGTGCACTCGCTCACCGGCACCACCAAGCTGGCGTTTTTCCTGCTGTTCACCTTCGCCAGCATGATCACCTACGACACCCGGGTGCTCATCGGCCTGATGGTGGTGAGCTTCGCCGCCTTCAAGGCCAGCCGCATCAAGCTGCGGGAAGTGCGCTTCATGCTGGTGTTCATGCTGGTGTTCCTGATTTTGAACAACGTGTTCATCTATCTGTTCAGCCCCGAGCAGGGCGTGGAGATCTATGGCACCCGCCACGTCATCGCCACCCTGTTCTGGCGCTACACCATCACCTGGGAGCAGCTGTTCTACACTTTGAACATCTCGCTGAAATACTTTGTGGCGCTGCCGGTGGCCATTCTGTTCATCTCCGCCACCGACCCCAGCGAGTTTGCCGCCAGCCTCAACTCCATCGGCGTTTCCTACCGGGTGGGCTATTCGGTGGCCATCGCCCTGCGCTACATCCCCGACATCCAGCGGGACTACCACAGCATCAGCCAGGCCCAGCAGGCCCGCGGCGTGGAGCTGGGCAGCGGGGAAAAGCTGAGCGCCCGGCTGAAAAACTCGGTGAACATCCTTCTGCCCCTCATCCTCTCCAGCCTGGCCCGCATCGACACCATCAGCAACGCCATGGAGCTGCGGGGCTTCGGCAAAAACAAAAAGCGCACCTGGTACGTGCAGCGGCCCTTCTCCCGGGGCGACTGGCTGGCGCTGGCCCTGGGCGTGGCCCTGCTGGCCGCCAGCCTCGTCATCACCTTCTGGGACGGCGACCGGTTCTTCAACCCTTTCATCTGACAACGTGCGGCAAAAGCGACAGGCGCCGCGGCCCCAAAAGGGCCGCGGCGCCTGTCGCTTTGTCTCACAGTTCCAGCCGCTCCAGCACGGCCTGCCACAGCCGGGTGAAGAACTCCTTTGTCCGGGGATATTCGGTGAAGGTCATCTCACCGCCTACGCCCTTCAAAAGGTCCAGCGTGGCCTTGCGGCCAATGCGGCCCTCGCACAGGCGCAGCAGCCGCAGGTCCTGCAAGGCGGCCTTGTGGGCCTCGCCCCGCAGCGAGCCCCAGGCGGCGCCGTCGGGGGCGGGGTAGACCAGGAAGGCGTCCCCCGAGGGGAAAGCCTCGCCCGCGTCGGTCACCCGGAAAGGGTCGACGGGGCGCACCGAGCGCTGGGCATTGTAGAAGTTGAAGCCCCAGTGCAAAAACCCCTCCAAATCGTACTGATAGAGCAGCGCGCCCATAATGCGGCAGCGGGCGCTGGGCATGGCCATGAAGCGGTTGGGCACCGCCAGCGCCTGCACCGTGCAGTAATAGGTCCACAGGTGCTGCACTCCGTGGTCCGCAAAGGTCTGGATGTGGTCGTTGCAGACCACCGGCTTTTCCACAATGCCCTGGCGGTAGATGTCGTAGCTGCTGAGGGCGTCGATGACGTGGCAGCCCGCCAGAAGGCCAGCCACCGTGGCCTTGGCGGCGGCGTAGGTCTCCTTTTCCTGGTCGTGGGGCTCGTCGGAGATGTGGAACCACACATGGTCCAGCCCCACAAGGCCGTCCAGCTCCGCCTTCAGCGCGGGCAAAAAGGCCCGCAAAAAGCCGGTGTACTCGCCGCCCACCGCCGGGGTGTGCCAGCCGAAGCGCTTTTCCAGCCCCCGGGGCGTCTGCACCATCACCTTGGGGGCGAACTCCGCCCCCCATTGGGTGAACAGGTGGGCCACCTCGATCTCGGTGATGCCGTGGCGGCGGGCCATGCCCACCCAACGGCGCAGCTTATCAAAGCCAAAGCTCCACCGGCCATCCTCAAACGCCACGTCCACCAGCTGCACGGTGGTGCGCTCGCCGCCCTTCGCGGTGTCCAGCGGCGGGGTGAACACCGGGGTGAGCAGCATGTTGATGCCGTGGTCGGCGGCGCTGGCCATGAAATTGTCCAGGATGCGCCAGTGCTCCTCGCTGAACACCGGCACATGATAATAGTCCGCCAGGCAGTCGGCGTGGAACCACTGGGTCTGGAGCAGGGTCTGGGGCGGCAGGGCCGTGTCCAGCACCTCCACCCCGAAGGCAAACTCCGCCAGCTCCTCGCCCTCCGGGCCCAGCACCTCCAGCCGCAGGTCCGCCGGGCCGGGGGCAAGGCGCGCCGCGTCCAGCGAGAACCACAGGCTGCGCCACTGGGCGGGCACCGCCTTGAAGGATTCCTCCCAGCCCGCCGGGCGCAGCAGGTCCGGCAGCAGGCCGGGGCGGGTGGTGAGGTAGCCCTCGTCCCAGGTGCCGTGGCAGGGGTAATCGCAGGGCACCAGCTCCACCCGGAAAAGGCTCAGTGCCGCCCTGGCAGAGCCCCTGCACCGCAAAGAAAACAGCGTGGAGGTCTCGCCGAAGTCATCGTTCTGGCAGGTGTAGGCCAGCTGGAAGGCCCAGCGCTGGTTTTTCAGCAGCCGGGGCGCGCCGGGGCTGGCGGCTTCGGGCCGCCGGTCCGGCAGCACCTTTTCCAGACTGTCGGTGAGGAAAAATTCATAGCTTGTCATAGAAAAACTCCCATCGATGCCAAAACAGGGGAGGCGGGACACGCCCGCCTCCCCCGGTTCAGGGTCAGGTTTATTCCACAGGGTTGTTCTCCAGGAAGGTGAGGGCCTGGGTGTGGAAGGCCTCCTGCAGCGCATTGATGCCGGCGGCTTCCAGTTTGGTCTTCAGCTTCGCCACATCGCCCTCCGGGTCGTCGGTGAAGCCCAGCTGCAGCAGCTTGTAATCGGAGTTGTAAATTTCGCTCACGGCGGCCACTTCGTTCTTCACGGCGGAGTCGTCGAACACGAAGGTCAGATAACGGCCGCTGCGGGCGGTGGCCTTCCAGTTCTCGGTCAGCTCCTCGGCGTTGGGGATGCCGCCCTCAACGGTGCGCCAGAACTTGTCGTTGCGCACGCCCCAGTTGCAGTTGCTGTCGTAGGCGTAGTTGGTGCTGTCGGGCAGGGACTTCAGGCCATGCTCGCCAACGGCCTCCCAGTGCACGCCTTCGATGCCGTAGCAGAACAGGTTGTGGCAGATCTCGTCGTTGCGCAGGTAGTCCAGAGCCATCAGAGCGCGCTCGGGGTTCTTGGACTTGGAGAAGATGCTCATGCCGTTGGCAAGGTAGGACTGGATGGTGGCGGGGGCGCCGTTCATGGCGTCAAACACGCGCACGTCCCACTCGGGATGCTCGGCCTGCAGGGTAGCGTAGAGGCTCTTGGCGGTGTTGATGTTCATCACGGCCAGAGCGGACTTGCCGGCCTGGAAGCTCTCGGTGTTGTTCTGGGTGTTGACCACCGCGTTGCGGCTCCAGAAGCCGCGGTCGCGCCAATCCTTCACCTTGTTCAGGGTGGTCATGAAGATGTCGGTGTCCAGCGTGGTCATCACGTTGGCTTCGGGGTCGTTCGAGCTCACGCAGTTGAGGAGGTTGGTGGGAGGGAGCACGGCGTAGCGGGCGTCGCCCTTGGCGTTGGACTCCACGTTCCAGAAGAGGTCGAACACGAACTGACGGTCATAGTCGGAGCCCACGTCCAGGGGGATCATGGAAGGCTCGTTGTCCACGATGGCCTGCATGTACTCTTCGGCGCCGTCAAAGGTGTCCAGAGATTCGATGCCGTATTTGTCCATCAGATCGCCGCGGGCCATCCAGACGTAGGCGGTGAGCTCCTGATAGTTCATGGGCAGCATGTAGACCTTGCCGTCCACCTTGGCCTGCTCCCAGGCTTCGGGGTACATGGTCTCGGCGGTCATGGGGGCGTAGGTCTGGAGCGCTTCGGGGGTGATCTCCCAGAAGCCCTGCTTGGTGGCCTGGGCGTTGTAGAAGCACCAGTCGGCGGTGAAGATCATATCCCAGTCCTCGCCGGAAGCGAAGATCAGCGGGTATTTCTGTTCATACTCGCTCCAGCTCATGAACTTCACATCGATGGTGGCGTTGATCTCTTCCTTCAGGCGCTCGTTGATCTTCTCGAACACCAGGTCGTTGTCCACCGGGCGGTCGCCGATGAGGTACATGGTGAGGGTGACTTCCTCGGAGATGTCCGGGCCGGCGGCGGGCTCGGAGCCGGACGTGCTGGCGGGGGTCGCCGCGGAGCCGGAAGTGCCCGTGCCGCCGCAGCCTGCGAAGGCGGTCAGCACCAGCGCCAGGGCCAGAACGAGGGCCAGCAGTTTCGCTGATTTTTTCATGGTTGTTCCTCCTTATAAGTAAATTATACACTGCCGCGCGCCGATGTGCGCGGCTTCTTACCGTCAGCCTTTCACGGCGCCGATGGTGACGCCCTTGACGAAATACTTCTGCAGGAAGGGGTAGAGCAGGATGATGGGGCCGGTGGCCACCACCGTCATGGCCAGCTTCATGGGCTCGCTGGGCACCTCGCTCATGGGCAGGCCGCTGCGGGCGGCCGCCTGGGCGATGGCCTGGGCCTTGGTGAGGATGTTGTTCAGGTAGTACTGCAACGGATACAGATCGCTGCGCCCTTCGTCCAGAAACAGCATGGCGTCGTACCAGTCGTTCCAGTAGTTGAGGGCAATGAACAGGCCCACCGTGGCAAGGCCGGCCTTGCACAGCGGCATGGCCACCCGCAGATAGATGGTGAAGTCGCCCGCGCCGTCCAGCCGGGCGGATTCATACAGCGCCTCGGGAATGCCCGCCATGTAGCTTTTCAGGATGAGCAGGTAGGTCACATTGATGAGGATGGGCAGGATCAGGGCGATGACGCTGTTGTGGAAGTGCAGGTACTTGGTGTTGAAGATGTACCAGGGCACAAGGCCGCCGCCGAAGATGGAGGTGAAGTAGAAGAAGAAAGACATCTGGTAGCGGTAGCGGAAGGTGCTGCTGGCCAGAACGTAGGCCGCCATGCTGGTGAACAAAAGGCCCAGGAAGGTGCCGGTGGCGGTGACGAAGATGGTCACGCCGTAGGCCCGCAGCAAGTCGCCCGGAATTTTGAACAGGGTCTGGTAGGCGTCCAGCGAGAAGGTCTCGGGGATGAGCCGGTAGCCGTGGGTGAGGATGGAGGCCTGGTCGGAGAAGGAGCCGCTGATCACCAGCCAGAAGGGCAGCAGGCAGAAGAGAGAGAGCACCGTCAGGACGGCCACCGAGAGCACGTCAAAGGCAACGCGGTCCCGCCCCACGGGCTTTTTGCCGGTTTTGGTCTTGCTTGCCATGAGGCCGCCTCCTTTCAGAACAGCGCGTAGTCGGGCTCCACCTTTTTCACCAGCTTGTTGGCCAAAAGCACCAAGAGGAAGGAGAAGGTGGACTGATACAGGCCCGCGGCGCTGGTCATGCCGAACTCCTGCAATTGCAGCAGCGAGCGGGTGACGTAGGTGTCGATGACGTCGGTGACATCCAGCACCATGGGGTTGTTGCCGGTGACCTGCCAGAACATCTGGAAGTCGCCCTTCATGATGGTGCCGATGGCCAGCAGGAACAGGAT
>NZ_CALXHK010000015.1:0-45288 GCF_944388085.1 Candidatus Allofournierella excrementigallinarum
GTGCGGCCCTCCTGGCCGGCCACGTCGCTCATCTTGCCCAGGCACTTCTGCTGGAACTTCATGTCGCCCACCGCCAGCACCTCGTCCATCACCATGATCTCCGAATCCAGATGGGCGGCCACCGCGAAGGCCAGCTTGACGAACATGCCGCTGGAATAGCGCTTCCCCGCGGCGTCGATGAACTCGCCGCACTCGGAGAATGCGATGCTCTGGTCCAGCTTCGCGTCCACCTCGGCCTTGGTCATGCCCAGGATGGAGCCGTTCATGTAGATGTTTTCCCGGCCGGTCATCTCGCCGTTGAAGCCGGTGCCCACCTCCAGCATGCTGGCCACCCGGCCCTTGATCTTCATCTCGCCCGCCGAGGGGGCGGTGATGCGGCTGAGCAGCTTTAACAGGGTGGATTTGCCCGCGCCGTTGCGGCCGATGATGCCCAGGGCCTCGCCCTTGAATACCGTCAGGTCCACCCCGTTCAGCGCCATGAAGGTCTGGCCGAACAGGCGGGTGTCGGTGCCGATGGGCAGATTGGGGTCCTCTTTGCCCCGCACCCGGGCCCACCAGCTTTGCAGGTCGGCGGTGAGGGTGCCGCCGCCGATCTGGCCCAGGCGGTACTGTTTTTTCAGCCCGGTGATCTCGATCACCGGCTCGCGGGCGGTTTGTGTCTGCATCGTCATTGTCTCGTTTCCTCCCGCGTCACACCGTGTCCATAAAGGTTTTTTCCACCCGGCTGAACAGCACCACGCCGGCCACCAGGGTCACCAGGGCCACCGCGGCGCTGTACAAAAGCCAGGCGGGGCTGACCTCGCCGCAGCCCAGCAGGGCGTAGCGGAACACCTGCACCGGCTCGGTCATGGGGTTCAGGCGCATCAGCACCAGCAGCCGGGGGCTGTTCCCGGCGATCTCGCTCATGGAATAGACCACCGGCGTGGCGTACATCCAAAGCTGCACGCCGAAGCTCACCACGATGGCCAGGTCCCGGTATTTGGTGGTCAGGCTGGACACGATGATGCCCACGCCCAGGCCCATCACCATCACCAGCAGCAGCACCGCCGGCAGCGCCAGCACCCACAGGTTCATCTGCACGGCGCCGTAGGCCTGGCCGAAGAAGTAGAACCACACCCAGAAAACGAAGAACATCACCATCTGAATGACCAGGTTCACCAGCGAGATGAGCACCTGGGAGATGGGCATGGTCAGCCGGGGGAAGTACACCTTGCCGAACAGCCCCGCGTTGGTCACAAAGGTGTTGGCCGTGCCGGTGATGCAGGAAGCAAAAAAGGACCAGATGGCGTTGCCCGCCATGTAGAACAGAAAGCTGGGCACGCCCGACTCGGCCAGGCCCGCGATGCCGCCGAACACCACCGTGAAGATGACGGTGGTGAGCAGCGGGTTGATGAGGATCCAGGCGGGGCCGAGGATGGTCTGTTTGTAAAGGGTGGCAAAGCTGCGCTTGACGAACATGACCACCAGGTCCCGATACTGCCACAGCTCCTTCAGGTCAATGTCGAACCAGCCGGTGCGGGGCTTGATGATGGTGGTCCACTGCTGCTGGGATGTGTTATCCATGGAAAAACTCCTTTGCGCTGCGGCGAAGGGCCGCACAGTGTTAACATCTTATTATACCATGAAACGGCCCTTGAGGGATAGAAAAGACGAAAATTCTGTCAGAAAACCTCCCGCCAGCTTTTTCCCAAAAGCGGGCGGCCCAGGCGGTAGGCCCGCCAAAACCAGCGCCGGTCCCCCTCAAAAGAGCGGGCGATAAAGGCCACCAGCCAAAGCTGCCCCCAGCGGAAAGGCAGGTAGTAGGGGGAGTAGACCCGCTCTTCGCCCATGTGGCGCAGAATGGCCGCAAAGCGCCTGTCCTGCAAAAGCCCGGCTTTCAGCGCGACGCGCTTTTCGGGCGGAGTGGACAGAACGCCATAGGCCAGAGTGTGCAGGCACTGATACCACAAAAAGCCCATCTCGGCGGGGGGCACATGATAGCGGCAGAGAAAATCCTCCGACAGGTCGCTAAACATGGCCAAATGGCTGGGCAGAAAAGGCTGGGGCCGGTTGCTCACGCTGGCGTCGTTGTGCATTTCGTAATAGTAAAGGGGCTGGGGAATATAGCGGATGCCCGCCGCCGGATGAGCGGCAAACCACGCCCGCCAGAAGGCCAACACAAAGGGCAGGTCGTCGGTGCCGTCCCGAATGGCCTCGTCAAAACGCAGGCCGTTTTCGCGCAGAAAGTCCACCGGGAAGGCCTTGGTCCACACATAGTGCACCGTGCCGGTGCAGTAAAGCTTGCCGAACCGGGGCTGGGTATAGCGGGTGGGCAGGGCCTTGGCTGCGTCGGCGCACATCTCCTCCCACACGTCGTGGTGCCGCCAGCTCACCAGGTCGTCGCCGGCGTCTTTCAGCGCCGCGGCGATGGCAGCCAGGGCGCAGGGACCCAGGCGGTCATCCTGGTCGAGAAACAGCAGATACCGCCCTTTCGCGGCGGCGATCCCCGCGTTGCGCGCGCCGGTGACGCCGGCATTTTTCTGGTGCAGCACCCGGATGCGCCCGTCCGCTTCCGCCAGCCGGTCGCAGACTTCGCCGCTCTCGTCGGGGCTGCCGTCATCGATGAGCAGGTGCTCATAGTCGGCAAAGCCCTGGGCCCGCACGCTGGCGGCGCAGCCGGGCACAAAGTCTGCCCCCTTGTACACTGGGGTCAGGATGGTGAAAAAGGGCCGCTGGGCCATGGGCGGCACGCTCCTTTCGAAAACTTGATCATGGCACGCCCGGCGGGCGGTGCGAAACCCGGCGGATCAGCCGGTGGGGATGAGGGGCTTCCAGCCCCGGCACAGGGTGTAAAGCCCCAGCCAGTGGAATTTCCAATAAAGGGCCATGGGCGGAACAAGGCGGCTTTGGTCCAGCGCCACCGCCAGGGCCGTTGCATGAAAGCGCAGGGGCAGATACCGCGCTTCGTAAAGGCGGTTCTGTTTAAAAAAATCCATCAGGCGGCGGTACTCGCCGCTTTTGTAAAAGCGGGCCATGGCCCGCCGCCGCTCCTTTGCCGGGGTGCACCACGCGCCGTAGAGCAGGGTGTTGAGGTACTCCATCACGATCTTAGCCAGGTCTTGGGGCGGCGTGTGGTACTGCTGCAAACAGTCGGCGAGCAGCCGGTCAAAGGCTTCGTAATGGCTGGGGGCAAGGCGGCTACGGTCGCTTTTGCTCAGGCTGGCGGCGTTGCCGTTTTCATAATAGTAAAGGGGTCGGTTGATAAACAGGCACTCCGCCTTTGAATCCCGCTCAAAAAAGGCCCGCAGGTAGTCGGTGACGAAGGGCCGGTCTTCATAGCAGCGCATGGCCACGTCAAAGCGCAAGGCCGCCTTTTCCACCAGCGCGGCGCTGAACAGCTTGCCCCAGGGCGCTGCCAGGGGCGTGTCGGCATACATGCGCCCAAAGTCCTGAGCACGGTAGCGCACCTCGGGAGGCTGGCGCTGTTCTTTGCCCAGGCAGTCCCATTCCTCGGTGAAGGCGAACACCATAAAAACACCCGGTTCGGCAAGCTGCCGGGCCAGCAGGGTCTCCACCGCGTCGGGGGCCAGGGCGTCGTCCGCGTCGGCAAAAAGCAGCCAGGGGGCCCGGGCGGCCTCGATGCCGGCGTTGCGGGCGGCGGAGGCGCCGCCGTTCTTCTGGTGGATCACCTGGAAACGCCCGTCCTTTGCGGCCCACTCGTCGCAGATGACCGGCGAGCCGTCGGTGGAGCCATCGTCCACCAGGATGCACTCAAAGTCCGCAAAGGTCTGGCCGGCGATGCTGCCGAGGCAGCGGCGGAGATATTTTTCGGCGTTGTACACCGGCACGATGATGCTGACCAATGGTTCCATGGCGGAATGCTCCTTTGCTTATTCCCGGCGGCCCCAGCTTTGCAGCGCCGCCAGCAGGGTGCGGTAGTAGGTTTCGGGCGCGTAGCGCCCGGCGGCCTTCCGCCCGGCTTTTGCCATGGCGGCGGCGCGGGCAGGGTCGGCCTTCAGCGCCAGAATGGCCTCGGCGATGGTGTTTTCCAGCGGCGGCACGCCCGCCACGCCGCGCAGCTGCCCGTCCTCCCACACCTCGCTCTGGGGCAGGATGACCGCCCCGCTGCCCTCGAGATATTCCGGCAGGCCGCCGGAGGCGGTGGCGATGACCGGGCAGCCGCAGGCCATGGCCTCGATGGCGGTGATGCCCGCCGGCTCCTGCCAGAGGGCGGGGAAGCAGGCCGCGCTTGCCATGCGGTAATAGGCGGGCAGTTCGGGGTTCGGCACAAAACCGGCAAACTTCACCCGGCCGCCCAGCGCCTCGGCTCGGCTTTGCAGCCCGTCGGCGTAGCCCGAGCGGGCTTTGGCCCCGAAGAAGGGGCTGCCCACTACCAGCAGCTTCACCTGCTCATCGGGGATGTTCGCCATGGCTGCCAGCAGCTGGTGCACGCCCTTTTCCGGGCTGGTGCGCCCGCAGAAGAGCACCACAAAATCCCCTTTGCCAAAGCCCAGCTTCTCCCGCAGGGCCGTGGCCTCGCCCGCTTTTGCCTTGGGGCAGAAAAGGTCAAGATCGGCGCAGTTGGGCACAAGGGCGGCGCTTTCGGGCCCTTCGCCGCTGCCCGCAAGCCAGGCCCTGCGCACGAACTGGCTGATGCAGAGGGCGCGGGGGCATATCTCGTCCAGCGCCGCGCTGCCCGGCGTCTCGCCGTGGAGATGTGCTACGAAGCGCCCCCGTCCCAGCGCGCGGCTGGCCTGCCGCCAGCCGGTAAGGTCGCCCCCCTCGGCCAGAT
This sequence comes from Candidatus Allofournierella excrementigallinarum, assembly GCF_944388085.1. Taxonomy (NCBI): domain Bacteria; kingdom Bacillati; phylum Bacillota; class Clostridia; order Eubacteriales; family Oscillospiraceae; genus Allofournierella; species Candidatus Allofournierella excrementigallinarum. The sequence continues at coordinate 4,772 of NZ_CALXHK010000015.1, forward strand.
ACCAGTCGGCGTCCAGCCGCTTCAAAAAGGGGAGGGGCTTCGCGTACCAGCGGTTCCAGTGGATGGGTTTGCCCACAAGGGCCGAAAGGCGCACCGCCAGCCGGTGGCCGAGGTCTTGAGCCGGGGGCATTTGATAATAAAACAATGTGTCCGCGAAGCGGGCGGATTCGCCGGCGGCTTCTTCGTCCCACTGGCACAGCACTGCCAGCTCCATCTCTTTGAACCGGGCATTCTGGCGGGCCAGATGCTCCGCCAGGGTCTCCACCGCGCCGCCCTTCACGGCGGGCACCGGCAGGCCGGGAGGCAGCAGCAGCGCCACCCGCATCTTGTCCGTTTTCGGGGGCAGGGGCAGCGCCCGCTTTGCCCACCGGCGGCAGCTGAGTTTTTCCCGGGCGGAAAGGCCGGGGCAGTTTTTCAGAAGGGGCAGCAGGGTGGCCATCTGGGCCTGGGCCTCCTGCCAGCGGGCGGCCAGCGGCCAGGTGAGGGCGTTCTCCCCGCACTGCGCGCAGAGGGCAAGATACCGCCGCCATGCCCCCGGCAGGGCCAGCGCCGCCAGGTCGGGACGGGAATGGGCGGTGAAAAAGCGGCAGCGGGCCGCCGCCGCGTCCACTCCGTCGAAGGCGGAGGGGCGCAGCCCGGTGCGGCAGATGCTGCCCTGGCGCAGCCGGTAGAAATAGAGCACGTCGGCAAGGCAGACGACCTTCTTCGCCTGCCAGAAGAGCAGATGGGCCACCGCGTCGTCCTCGTGGATGCGCCCGGCGGGGTAGCGCAGGTCTTGCCACAATCTGCGGCGGTAGAGCTTGTTCCAGGCCACGGTGTAGTAGGTGGAGGCGGGGCCGAAGAACTCCGCCAGCAGGTCTTTGCCGCCGAACACGCCCGCGGCGGCGGGCAGGGTGAGCGCCCGCTCGCCCAGCGGAGCCAGCCCCTCGTCCACGTCCTCCACGGCGCACAGAGCCATGTCCGCCCCGGCTTCTTCCAGGGCGGCGTGCAGCTTTTCCAGATAGTCCGCCGCCACCACGTCGTCGGAATCCACAAAGGCGATGGCCTCGCCTTTGGCGATGTCCAGCCCGGCGTTGCGGGCGGCGGAAAGGCCGCCGTTTTGCTGGTGGATGACCTTCACCCGGCCGTCCTTCGCGGCGTATCCGTCGCAGAGGGCCCCGCAGCCGTCGGGGCTGCCATCGTCCACAAAAATCAGCTCAAAATCGGTGAAGGTCTGGCCCAGCAGGCTCTCGGCGCAGGCGGGCAGGCAGTCCTCCACCTTGTACACCGGCACGATGACGCTGATGGCCGGGCGTTTTTCTTCGCTCATGCGCCCGCCTCCTTCCCCCTGCGCAGGCTGCCCCGGGCCGCCGCCAGACGGTAGCAGCCTTCCGGGCTCAGCACGAACAGCGCCGCCCGCAGCTTTTCGGCGGCGGGCACATAGGGGCAGCGCAGAATGGCGGAAAGCAGCCCGTTCAGTTTTTTCTTGTGCTTTGCAAAGCCGGCTTTCAGCGCGGGCGAGAGGGGCCCGGCCTCGCGGGCGTGGACATAAAAGAGATAGAACACCTGCCAGTAGCGGGCCACCGCACGGCGGTATAGGTCCGCCCGGCCGGGCTTTTGGGCGAAGAAGTCCACCCAGCCGCCGTAAAGGCGCAGGTCGTCCAGCTTTTTTGCCGAGAAGGCGGCGCTGGTCATGTTGCCGGTGCGCACCCGGTAGAGATAGAGGGGCTTATTGGTGGCAACAATGCGCCGGCCGTCGTAAATTTTGTCCATGATATTCGCGTCGTCGCCGAAGAACATGGTCTCGTCGTGGCGCACGCCCTCAAAAAGCCGCGCGTCGTAGAGCTTGTTCCAGGTGACCATGCAGTACATGCCGCCGTCCCGCAGAACGTCGTAGAACTGGTTCAGTGCGTCGCCCTCGCCCAGCAGGTCCTCGGCGATGGTCACGCCCTGGCCCAGGCGGCTTCCTTCCTCGTCGATGCACTCGGCGCCGCAGGCCGCCAGGGGGCAGCGGCTTTCCTGCACCATGTTGTAGAGGGTTTCCAGAAAGTCCGGCTCCAGCAGATCGTCGGAATCCACATAGCTGATGTAGCGGCCCTTCGCCGCGTCCAGCCCCGCGTTGGCGGCGCTGGCGGGGCCGCCGTTGGGCTTGTGCACCACCCGGATGCGCCCGTCGGTTTTTGCCAGTTCGTCGCACACCTCGCCGCAGCCGTTGGGGCTGCCGTCCTCCACCAGGATGAGCTCGAAATCGGTGAAGGTCTGGGCCAGGATGCTTTTCACGGTGAGGGGAAGATAGTCCTTCGCGTCGTAGACGCTGGTGATGATGCTGATGGTGGGCATGAACGCGCCTCCTGAAAGGGGTTATTTTGCGCCCCGCAGCCGCAGGGGCAGGCAGGCGAGGGCGGGGCTTTTGCGGCGGGCGGCAAGACGGAGATACTTGCCGTAAAGGCCGGGGATGCTTTCCAGCCCTTCCAGCAGGGCGGGGTACCAGACCGGGCTTTCAAACAGGGCCGCCAGCGCCGCCTGACGCTTTTCCAGCGGGTAGGATTTGGTGCGGTCCAAAAGCAGGGTGTAAAAACTCAGCGCGTCGTGGGGGCGCTGGCTCTTGATGAGGGGGGCGGCCAGTTCCGGGTGGCCGGCGGCGGCAACGAAGGCCTCCATCTGGTCCAGCACCCGCTGGCTGGTGACGAGGTTGTCCAGCGTGGCGGCGTGGGTCAGGGTGGCAGGATGCACCCAGTATTCGTAGAAACTCTCTCCCAGATGCGCCATCTGGCCGATATGAGGCCAGAAGGCGAAATTGAAGGCGACGTCCTCCCCGGTGCGAAGGGCAGTGTCGAAAGAAAGGCCCGCCTGACGCACCGTTTCCAGCCTGTAGGCCTTGTTGCACAAAGAGAAGAACTGGTTTGCCTGATAGTAGCCCACGAAATGCTCCCAGAAGCCCTCGAGGCCGCACTGGAAAGCGGGGTAGACCGCCGGGGTGCTTTTTTCGCCCTCCCGCCACTCAAAACCGTAGCTGATGAGGTCGGGGGAGGAGGCGGCGGCCCGGGCGATGGCGGCAAAAGCGCCGGGCTTCAGGATGTCGTCCGCGTCCACAAAGGTGAGGTAGCGCCCGGCGGCGGCGGCAAAGCCGGCATTGCGGGCGGCGGCGGCCCCGCCGTTGGGGCGGCTGAGCAGCTTCACCCGGTCGTCCTTGCGGGAGAATCCGCCGCAGATCGCGGGGGAGGAATCGGTGGAGCCGTCGTCCACCAAAATCAGTTCGAAATAGGGGTAATCCTGGCTGAGGATGCTCTCCACCGCCGCCTCAAGATATTGTCCGGCGTTGTAGACGGGCATCACGCAGCTGATGACAGCGGGCATGAAAAAAGCCTCCTCAGAAAAGTTTCAGCTTCCGGCGCGCAGAGAACGCACAAAGGCCAGCGCCCCGGCAAGGCGCAGCCGCACGCACGCCCCGTAGACAAGGCGGGCGGGGCCGGTGTAGCAGCGCTGCACCCAGGAAGCCACCGCGCCGCGGCAGTGGGCGGGCGCCAGCAGCCGGGCAAACAGGCGGCGGCATTCCCCGAAGGGCAGCGCCCCCCTGCGCCCCAGCAGCATGGCGCACTGGGCGGCGGCAACGCCCCCCTGGCGCTTCAGGAGCACCTGCCGGGTCTCATCCTCCGACGCGCCGAAATGGGCCAGAAAGGCCGCCAGGGCCGGGCGGGTGTACTCCTCCGCGTCCAGCAGGTCGGTGCGCAGCCGGCGGGAGAGGCTGCCCTCCGCCCGGTTGTCACAGACGTAATAGGCCGCGGGGATAAAATAGGCCGGGCCGCAGTGCTCCAGCGCCGAAAGGCAGAAGAGAAGGTCCTCGTTGACCTTCAGCGCCTCGTCAAAGCGCACGCCGGAAAGGGCGGCGCGGCGGAAAATTTTGTTGTAGAGCGCGGCGAACAGGCCGGTGTCCACGAGATAATAGCTGAAATTCCCGGCAAGGCACGCCAGTGATTCCATCCGCCCGGCGGGCAGGGCCTCGTTCACCTCGCCCCAAAGGGTGTCCACCCCGAAAAAGCAGACGTCCGCCCCTTCTTCCAAGAGGGGCAGAACCGCGTCGTACAGGCCGGGGTTCAGCCAGTCGTCCGCGTCCACGAACTGAAGATATTTTCCGGACGCGGCATCGAGCCCGGCGTTGCGGGCGGCGCTGGGGCCGCCGTTTTTCTGGTGGATGACCCGCACGCGGGCATCTTCTGCCGCCAGCCGGTCACACAGGGCGGGGGAATCGTCAGAAGAGCCGTCGTCCACCAAAATCAGCTCGGCGGCTGCCGGGGCCTGGTCAAGGACGCTGGCCGCGCACTTTTCCAGCGTGGCGGCGGCGTTGTACACCGGCACGATGACGCTCAGCAGCACTTCGCTCATCCCTTGGCCTCCTTATTGCAAAAGAGCTTGTTCCAAACAAGGCCAAAGCAGCGCCCCGTAAAGTAAACGGGCAGGGCGAGCTTTGCCCCGGCGGGCAGACGGCCCATTTCTTTCAGGAAGGGGCCCAGGCCGCCGTATTTGATGCGGTCGATGAGGGGGAAGAAGGTGCCCGCCAAAAGGCACCGGGTGAAGGAATAGCGGCGGCCGAAATAGCTGCGGCTCGCCAGCACCACGTCCAGAAAATCGGCGTATTTTTTCACGGCGCCGGCCCGGGTGTTGTAGTTCTTGTGCTCGGCGCCAGGCCCGCCCACCCGGTAGGCGCTCATGGCCTCGTCCATCACGAACACCCGCCCGCCGTCCAGATACAGCATGCACAAGGCAAAATCCGCGATGCTGCGGTTGGCGGTGACATAGGCCTCCCGGGCCGGGTCGGGCGTGCGGAAGATGTTGCGCACCATGCAGGCGGTGCAGGAATAGGTGATCCCCCGCAAAAACAGGGGCATGGTGGCGTCGGCGTTCAGGATGCGCTTATCCTTCGGCAGGGTGCCGTAGGTGCGCCCGGCGTCGTCGGTGAGCAGCAGGGTGTGGCTCACCGCGAGATACTCCGGGTGGCTTCGCAGAAAATCCGCCTGCTTTTGCAGCTTGCGCTCGTCCCGCCACCAGTCGTCCCCTTCCAGGGTGCAGACGAACTCGCCCTTTGCGGCGCAAAGCCCCTCGTACCAGTTGCGGCTGATGCCCACGTTTTCCCCGCGCAGGTTCAGCCGGATGCGCTGGGGGTACTTCGCGGCGTATTCTTCCAGAATGGCCCGGGTGCCGTCGGAGCCGCAGTCTTCGGTGATGTAAATTTCAAAATCGAAATCCGTCTTTTGGGCCAGCACGCTGTCGATGGCCTTGCGGATGTAGTGCTCCTGGTTGTAGGTGGTGATGACGACCGTCACCAAAGGGGCCATGGGGTCCGCCTCCTTTTCTTGGGATCAGCCGCCGGGGCAAAGGCGGCGGTAAAGGTCCAGCAGGGCGGCGGCCACGGCCTTCGGGTCGTGAACGGCCAGGGCGCGCGCCCGGGCGGCGGCGGCTTTTTCCTCCGCCATGGCCGGGTCGGCCCAGAGGGCGGCCACCGCCTTTGCCATTTCGCCGGGGGCGGCGGGGTCGAACAGCTCGCCCTCCGCTTCGCTCAGCATGCTGGGCACGCCCCCCACCGCCGCGGCGGCGCAGGGCACCCCGGTGAGCATGGCCTCGCCCAGGGAGTTGGGGCTGTTCTCGATGCTGGAACAAAGCAGGTAGGTCTCCGCCAGCAAGAACTGCTGGCGCATGCCCTCGGCGTTCAGAACGCCGGTGTAGTGGATGCGCCCCTCGACGCCGAGCCGGCGGGCAAGGCTGGCCAGATAGCCGGGGTATTCCGCCAGCCAGTGCACCAGGGGCCGCAGCAGGGGGCCTTTGTCCGGCGGGGGCCAGCCCGCCACGAAAAGCTGGGCGTCCGGCCATTGCTTTGCCAGCTGGGCCAGCGCCTCGATGGCCCGGTGCAGCCCTTTCAGGGGGATGTTGCCCTGGCTGACGAACAGCCGGTGGGGCTGGGCGGCCTGCCGCTGCCAGCCGCCGGGATAGAACACCGGGCGCATGATCTCCGGCAGGTGGTGGTACTCCGCGCGGGGGGCGATGGCGGCGCAGTAGGCCCTGTCCCAGCCGGTGCGGCCCAGGATGTGCCGCGCCTTTGCCAGCACCGCCCGCTCCCGTTCGCCCCGGGCCAGCAGGCGCTCCTTCTGGGCCAGAACGGTCAGCCCGCCGGTGCGCTTTGCCAGCGCCTCTTTTAGCGGCTGGCGGCGCAGAAAGCGGGGCGGCAGGCCGTCGGCCATGTGTTCGCCGCAGGGCCCGGCCAGGCCCTGGATATACACCAGCACCTTTTCCGGGTCAAAGCATTCCAGCACCCAGGCGGCGTGGTCGTTCTCGGTGCCGAACAGCTGGATGAGGCCGGGCGCTTCCTCCGCCAGCGCCCTTTCCAGCGCCGGGCGGTCCCCGGCGGGCAGGCCGAGATAGGAAACGCCGTCGATCTTTTCCCGGCGGGGGGCGGAAAGCTGGGGCGAAAAGCTGCACAGGATCAGGTCCAGCCCTTCTTTGGGCAGGGCGGCCAGCAGGCTCACCGCCCAGCTGCCGCTGGCCTGGGGGGCAAGGCCCAGCCGGCGGGAAAAGGCGGGCGGCAGAAAATCCAGGACCCACATCACCTTCATCGCATTTCCCTCCGCTGTTTTTGTTTGGCCGCGCGGCCCACACTTATACAGACTAAAGTATAACAAAAAACGGGGCTTCTTGCAACAAAGGGGGGCGGGCGCTTTGCCGTTGCAAAGCCCCGGCGCGCTGTGGTACAATAAGCGGGAGACCAACCGCCCGCATGCCGGGCTGCAAAGGAGGACGCACCATGGGCGAAACGGCGATCCTGATCGCGGCCCACAAGCCCTTTGACCCGCCCGCGCTGGAGGGCTACCTGCCGGTGCAGGTGGGCGCGGCGCTGGCCCAGAAGGACCTGGGCTTTCAGCGGGACGACGAAGGGGAGAACATCTCGGTGAAAAACCCCCAGTACTGCGAGCTCACCGCCCAGTATTGGGCCTGGAAAAACCTGACCGGGCCCCGGGTGATGGGCCTTGTGCACTACCGGCGGTATTTTGTGAAGGACATGTACGCCCCCGACGTGATGAGCCAGATCCTCACCGCCGCCGAGGCCGCCGCCCTTTTGGAGAAATACGCCGTCATCCTGCCAAAACCCGTTTACAAACTGGTCTGCAACGGCACGCTCTATCACAATAAGCCCCGGGAAGGGCAGGACAAGCCCCTGCTGCTGCTGGAGGACATCGTTGCCCGCCGCTGCCCGGAATACATGCCCTCCTTTGAAAAATTCGTCTACGGCCGCCGGGCCAGCTTCGGCAATATGCTCGTTGCAAAGCGGGAAACCTTCTGCGCCTACAGCGCCTGGATGTTCCCTTTGCTGGAGGAGTTCGAGCGCCTGGGCGAAGCGCAGGGCATCCTGGACCCGCGCATGTGCGGCTTTGTCTCGGAGTATCTGCTCTGCATCTGGGCCGACCACAACTTTGCGCCGGAGAAAATTTATTTCATGGACGTGGCCAACACCGAGGCGGACCGGCGGGCGCTGGGCTACCGGGCGCGCAAAGCCCTGGTGAAAACAGGGCTGTTCGAGCCGGTGAGCCGCGCGGCCTTCGCGGTGTATTACAGAATCAAAGGCAGCTGAAAAAGGTCCGTCCCGCAAAGCACTTGCGCAGGATGAAAAAAGAGCGTAAGATTAAAAACCGCGCGATGTGAAATCAGCGCAGAACTGCCAGAAAAGCGAGGAAACGGAATGGAGCGCGTGGAACTGATCCGGGCCCTGATGGAGGAAAAGCGCCGCGGCATGGAGGCCTATGAGCGGTATCTGAACGAAAAGCACCTTTATGCCCCCGGCATGATGCTCTACATGCGGGAGGCGCACTTTCTCACTGCGGTCGGCCCCGGCGGCGAGCCCACCGTTTCGGAGCTGGCCGCCCGTCTGGGCGTGACCCATGGGGCGGTGTCGCAGCTGGCCGGCCGCCTTGAAAAAAAGGGGCTGGTGCAGCGCACCGCGAACCCCAAAGACCGTCGCCAGTCCATCGTGCGGCTCACCGACGCCGGCAAGGAATTGTGCCGCCGCCACCAGGCTGCCGACCAGCGCAACTACGGTTACATCAGCCAGTGGCTGGACGGCTTTTCCGACGAAGAAGTCAGCCTTGTGCTGCGCTACGAAGCCCGCATGCGCGATTTGTTCGAGACGGTGAACAAGGACATTGGCGAGCGATTGTTGTGAAAATACACAAATACTCTTGCAAAAGACCTCTGTTTTGCCAAATTGACAAAGCAGAGGTCTTCTTTTTATAATTTATGTTAGCAGCTAACAAGTTTTCCGACATGGCAAACCTGCCTTTTTCCATCGCCGGAAGGCCCGGCGGTTTCTTTTTGGGCAAATAGGTTAGCAGCTAACAAAAAGGGCCCCTGCCGACGGGAGCGCCGGCTTTTTGAAACACATTTGCGTTAGCATGTAACGAATTGAAAGGAAGGTGCAGGCCAAAATCGCCCCGGGCAGGGCACAGGGCCCGGCGGGGCGGCGGGGAAACGATCGCATCTCAACGCTGCAACGACCTGAATCAAGGAGGAATCAAACCATGTCTCAAACTGAAACCGGCGCCCAGAACAAAAAACTCACGCGCACCGACCTGTTCTCCATGGCCATCGGCCAGATCATCGGCGTGGGCATCATGACCATGACCGGCATCGCCATCGGCTTCACCGGCCGGTCGGTGAATCTGGCTTATCTGCTGGCGGGCGTGCTGACCATCGTGTCCGCCATTCCCCAGATCTACATCGGCGGCACCGCCAATTTCCCCGGCGGCCAGTATTCCCAGATCGCCGTGCTGGCGGGCCAGAAGCTGGCCGGCATCTACACCTTCGTGAACCTGGCCATGTCGCTGGCCATCTCCATGTACACCCTGTCCTTCGCCGACTACTTCCTGGCCCTGGTGCCCGGCGTGAACGTGAAGCTGCTGAGCTTCATCGTGCTCACCGCCCTGTTCGGCATGCACCTGTTCGGCATCAAGCAGGCGGCGCGCCTGCAGAACATCCTGTGCGTGGTGCTGGCGGTGGCCATCGGCGCCTATGTGGCGTTCGGCATCGGCCACATCCAGCCGGACTACATGGCTCCTGACCAGTTCATGACCGGCGGGATCACCGGCTTTCTGCTGGCCTCCGTGTATCTGAACTTCGCCTGCGGCGGCGCGACCTATGTGGTGAATTACAGCTCCCAAGCCAAGAACCCCACCAAGGACATTCCCTTCGTCATCATCGTTTCCACCGGCGCCATCGTGGTGCTGTATGCTGTGATGAGCACCATCGCCGCCGGCGTGCTGCCGGTGAGCGAGGTGGCGAACCAGCCCCTGAGCGTGTCCGCCGCTGTGTTCATGCCCGGCCCGGTCCACACCTTCTTCGTGGTGGGCGGCGCCATCTTCGCGCTGCTGACCACCCTGAACTTCTCCATCGGCATGATGACCTATCCCGCCCTGCGCGCCTGCAAGGACGGCTGGCTGCCCAAGGGCCTGGCCACCTGCAACAAGAAGTTCGGCACCCCCCACTGGATCCTGCTGGCCTTCTACCTCATCGGCCTGGTGCCCATCCTCGTGGGCCTGGACCTGACCACCGTGGCCAACAGCACCGTGATCCTGACCACCGCGATCCGCGGCGTCATCGCCTACTCGGCGCTGCGCCTGCCCAAGATCATGCCGGAACTGTGGGGCCAGTCCAAGTTCCATGTGAGCGGCACGGTGCTGAAGGTGGTCTGCGGCCTGACCCTGGTCATCACCGTCATCTCCATCGTGCTGCTGCTGGTGAGCACCGCGCCGGTGCAGATCCTGGGCAACTGCTGCATCCTGGCTTTGGCCGTGGTGCTGGCCTTCGCCCGTAACCGCCATGTCAAGCTGGAGGCAAACTACACCGCGAAATAAGCCTGCCGGCGGCTGTGCCGGCAGGCCCCCGCCGCCGGCGGGGGAACGAAGGAGGAAAGACCCATGACATACGATTTTGACCGTAAAGTGGACCGCAAGAGCACCAACGACATGAAATGGCACGCCAAGGCGGTGAGCATGTATCTGCACCGGGAGATCCCCGAGACCATGATCCCCATGTGGCTGGCGGACACCGAGTTCGCCTGCCCGCCCTGCATCGTGAAAGCGGTCGAGGCGCGGGCCGCCAAGGAGATCTTTGGCTACTGCGCCCCCATGGAGAGCTACTACGCCGCCGTGTGCGGCTGGCAGAAGCGCCGCCACAACTGGGATGTGTCCCCCGCGTGGGTGACCCAGCTGCCCTCGGTGGTGGCGGGCATCAACATCGCCATCCGCGCCTTCAGCCAGCCGGGCGACGGCGTCATCATCCAGCAGCCGGTGTACGACCCCTTTGCCACCATCGTGCAGCAGGCGGGCCGCACCGTGGTGAACAACGCGCTGGTGGAGACCGAGCACGGCTTTGAGATGAACTTCGACGAGCTGGCCCGGCTTGCGGCGAAGCCTGAGAACAAGATCATGGTGCTGTGCAGCCCCCACAACCCGGTGGGCCGGGTGTGGAAGGAGGAGGAGCTGCGCCGCGTGGCGGACATCTGCGCCGCCAACGACGTGCTGCTGGTGTGCGACGAGATCCACAGCGACATCGTCTACACCGGCCACCGGCACATCCCCATCCTGGCGCTGGACGAAAAGTACAGCCAGAAGTGCATCCTGCTCAACGCCCCCGGCAAGACCTTCAACGTGGCGGGCCTCAAGTCCAGCTACTCCATCATCCCCAGCGAGGAGCTGCGCAAGGCCTTCAACGCCATGCAGGTGGCCATGTCGCTGGATGTGAAAAACACCTTCGGCCTGGAGGGCACCATCGCGGCCTACACCGGTGAGGGCGAGGAGTGGATGGAGCAGGAGCTGGCCTATCTGGAGCAGAACATGGCCTTTGCATCGGAATTTGTGGAAAAGAACATGCCCGGCGCAAAGCTGCCCAAGCCGGAAGGCACCTTCCTGGGCTGGCTGGACCTGCGGGGCCTGGGCCTTTCGGACGAGGAACTGTTCCGGCGCATCGTGCTGGAGGCGGCGGTCATCTGCGTGCCCGGCGGCTGGTTCGGCCCCGGCGGAGAGGGCCACATCCGCCTGAACGCGGGCTGCCCCCGCGCCATGCTGCAGGAGGCGCTGGAGCGCATCCGCGACGTGCTTTACAAGAAATAAGAAAACGAAGGGGAGCCCCCATGCCTTTTGCATGGGGGCTCCTTTTTTGCGTATTTCAAAGGCCGGCCTTGCGCAGCACCCGGTCGTAGACCGGGCGGCCGGGGCGCGGGCCCTCGATTTCTTCCAAAAGACCTTTCTGCACCAGCGCCTCGATGCGTCTGGCGGCAAAGCCATCGCTCACGCCGGGGCGCAATGTGCACAGCAGCCGCCCGATGGCCTCGGCCTCCCGGAACTCTTGCGGCTGGGCGCGCAGGACCTCCAGCACGAAGCAGTCGTAAAAATCCTCCGGAACGCTCACAAGGCGGCCGTTCACCACCACCCGCAGGGGGGCGTTCTGCGCCGCCAGCAGCGCCCACTCCTGGGCCAGGGCGTTCAGCGCCGGGGCGGGCAGGGGAGTGGGGTCGGCCAGCGCGGCCCAGTGCCAGGGCTCCACTTCGCCCCAGCCGTCGTACCGCACCGCGGTGCCGTCCGGCCGTGCTTCAAACTCCGGCAGCCGCACCCGTTCCACTCGCAGCTTGTCAAAGCCCAGAGGCCGCAGCCAGGCCGCCAGAGAACGGATGCCGCAGGCAGCGTCCGCACCGGGGCTCTGCCACACCCGCACCACTTCGCCGCAGGCGGCCCGGCGGCGCAGGGTTTCCAGCGCCCCGCGGGCTTCGGCCAGCATCTTTTCGGCCACCTCCGCGTTCTCGGCGCTGTCCATGGCCCAAAGACCCGCCAGCTCCGCCTTGCGTTTTTCGCCCGGTTCCGCCTCGGAAATATCCCCCACGCTCAAAGCCAGGGGCAGGCAGACCACGTCGGCGGGCCTGCCCTCCATAGGCAGGGCTCCGGCGGCCCGCTGCCTTTGGCGGGCGGACTCCCGCTTTGCGGCAAGGCGGCCCAGAGGCCCGCCCGCGCCGCCGATGACGGCCACCGCCGCCGCGCCCCCCGGGCCGGAGAGCGCCACCCGCAGGCTGCCTTTTTCCGAGGTGGAAAAGACCACATGCACCATGCTTTTGCCTCCTTACCAGCGCACCACCGCGTGAAGCAGCGACCACACCGCCCACACAAGGCCCGCGGCCGCCAGCACCGCCGCGCCCGCGACCAGGCCGAAGCTCCATTGGCCGACGAGATAGGCGTTTTTGCCCAGCAGCTGCGGCCCGAAGCACGCGGCCATCCACAGGCCCCACAGCGCCCAGGCGCCTTTGGGGCCAAAACGCTGGACCAGCGCCCCGCAGAAAAGGCCCGCCGCCAGCGCCGCCGCCCACAGCAGCGGGTACCACCACCAGGCCAGCACGAAGTCCTCGATCTGAAGCAGGGCGGCCTGGGCGGGCCCGCTGCCCTCAGGCAGCGGCATGCCCAGACCCAGCTTCCAGCCTTCAAAGCCCGCCAGTTTCGCCCAGAGGCCGGGCAGCAGAAAGCGTTCCGCCAGCGCCAGAAGGGCGGCCAGGCTCATGGCGAAGGCGCCTTCCAGGGCCAGCAGCGCCACCACCAGCCCCAGGCTCTGCCGCCGGGTGCGGCCAAAGCGCAGAGCGGTGTCGAACATCACCGACGAGTTGGTGAAACTCATGATGAACAGGGAGAAGGCCCCCACGATGGGCAGCACGATACCCGCCAGAAAGATGCCGGTGTCCGGCTTCATAAAGGCCATCACGCAGAGGATGACCACCTCGCCCAGCAAAAACAGCCCGCCGGTGACCGCGGCGTAAAGGGAGAAATCCTCGGCGTTCATCTTCAGAAATTTTTTAAACATGGCCCTGTCACCTCACCACATAGCCTTTGAGATAGCGATACAAGAATGCGTCCGCCACTGCGGCGGCCAGGCCCAGCGCCAGGGGCAGCAGCCAGGGCAGGCTGCCCCACCCTTCGCCGGAGAAGGCGCCGCCGGTGATGACCAGCCAGAAAGTGCCCGCCAGCAAGAGCAGCACCGCCAGAACGATGAGCAGGCCCCCGAGAAGGCGGCTGCGGATCATCATCACGCCGCTGAGCACCCCCAGCACCGCAGCGGCGGCCCCTGCCGCCAGAAAGGCAGGGCTGGTGTTGAGCATCAGCGCCGTGGCCGCCCCCTCCCTGGGCCAGCCGCACCACACAGGCAGGGCGGAAAACAGGGCCGAGATGGCCCAGCCGCCCACGGCATAGACCGCCAGCATCCCCTGGATCGCAGCGAACAGGGCGTTGCGGGTAGCCCCGAAGTTGAGGGCCAGGGTGAGGATGCCGGTCATGGAAAAGGCCATCATGAACAGGATGAACAGCGCCAGGGCGGGGAAGCTGTCGAAGTAGGTGGAAAAAAGGTTTGAGTTCCCCGCCGGCACGCCGGTGACGAAGGCCCCGGCCACGATGACCGCCGCGGCGGCGGCGAAAATGGCGAGATTCATAAGGGAAAAACGAAGCAGGAACCGAAAACAGCGCGCCATGCCGCCACCCCCCTCATTCCACCGGCTCGTGGCCGCACAGCGCCACGAACACGTTCTGCAGGTTCATGGGAGAAACGTCCACGTCGCCTGCGCCTTCCAGATCGGCGGCCCGGCGGCCGGCGGTGTCCCGCACGGCGGCGGTCTTGCGGCGGCCCATGGCGCGCTGGTGCACCACCGTCATCCCTTCGCACACCCGGTCCACCTCCTCGGCCGCGCCGGACACATAGCGGAACTGGTCCACCAGTTCTTCCGTCTCCGCGTTTTCGATGATGCTCCCGCCGTCCAGAATGAGCACCCGCTCGAACACCGACGCGGCCTCCTCAATGATGTGGGTGGAGATGATGAAGGTGCGGCCGGTGCGGGCGTAGTCCTCCAGCAGCAGCTGATAAAACCGCTCCCGGGCCACCACGTCCAGGCCCGCCACCGGCTCGTCAAGAATGGTGATGGGCGCGTTGCTGGCCAGGGCGATGAGGATGGTCACCATCGAAAGCTGCCCCTTGGAGAGCTGGCTCACCCGCTTTTTCTCCTCCACACCGAATTCTTTCAGCAGCCGCCGGGCGTATTCCTCATCCCAACGGGGATAGAAGGTGGCCCCGGCCTGCAGGTAGTGGCGGACTTTCAGATTGTTCTGACCGTAGAACAAAGTGGTCTGGAGCTCCCGGGAAAAGCACAGGTCCTCCAGGGCCCTGGGGTTTTCCCACACCGGCTCGCCGTTATAGGTCACTTCGCCCGAATCGTGGGTGTTCTGGGCGGTGAGGATGCCCAGAAGGGTGGTCTTGCCCGCGCCGTTGCGCCCGATGAGCCCGTAGATTTTGCCCGGCTCGATGGTGATGTCCAGATTTTTCAGCACCTGTTTGTCCTTGTAGGATTTGCACAGGCCCTTCGCCTGCAAAATTCCGCTCGTCATGCCTTCTCTCCTCCTTCATGTTCGATGGCCTCTTTCACCATCGCCAAAAGTTCTTCCTTGCCAAGGCCCAGGGACCTGGCCTCCCGCAGAAGGGGCAGCACATACTCCTCGCCCAGGGCCTTGCGGCGCTTTTCCTTCACCGCGGCGGTGGCGCCGGGGGAAACGAACATGCCGATGCCCCGCCGCTTGTAGAGCACGCCCTCCGCCACCAGCAGGTTGATGCCCTTGGCCGCCGTGGCCGGGTTGATGTTATATTCCCTGGCCAGCTCGTTGGTGGAGGGCACCTGCTCCTCCTCCCGGTAAACGCCCCGGAGGATGTCGTCCTCCAGCATCTGCGCGATCTGCAGATAGATCAGCGACTGGTCGTTCAAACTTCCATGCACGCAGTTCACCTCCGCCCACTGTTCGTTTGTTAATTACTTGTGTAACTAACCATAGCACCTTCGGGCCGCTTTGTCAAGAGCCGGGATGGAAAAATGTGCGCCGGCAGGGCAAAAACGCAAAAAAAGGGCCGCCCCGGCACCATGCCGGGGCGGCCCTTGAAAAACCGGGAATGATTTACTTCGCGGTCACCAGCGCCAGCGTGTCGCGGGCGATCATCAGCTCCTCGTTGGTGCAGACCATCAGCACCTTCACGCGGCTGCCGGCGGCGGACAGGTCGATGATGTCGGCGCCGCGCTGCTTGTTCTTCTCCTCGTCCAGCTTGATGCCCAAAAACTCCATGTTCTTGCACACCTGCTCGCGCACATAGCCGTCGTTCTCGCCGATGCCGCCGGTGAACACGACGCAGTCCAGCCCGCCCATCGCGGCGGCGTAGGCGCCCACGTACTTCTTGATCTGGTAGTTCAGCATATCGCTGGCCAGCTTGGCCCGCTCGTTGCCCGCGGCGGCGGCGGCCTCCACGTCCCGCTTGTCGCTGGACACGCCGGACACGCCCAGCAGGCCGCACTTCTTGTTCAGGTAGTCGGCCATCTCCTGGCCGTGGATGCCCAGCTTCTGCTCCATGTAGGTCACCACGCTGGGGTCAACGTCGCCGCAGCGGGTGCCCATCAGCACGCCGGCCAGCGGGGTCAGGCCCATGCTGGTGTCCACGCACTTGCCGCCGTCCACGGCGGTGATGCTGCTGCCGTTGCCCAGGTGGCAGGTGACCATCTTCAGCTCGGCGGGGTCCTTGCCCAGGAACTTGGCGGCGGCCATGCTCACATAGCGGTGGCTGGTGCCGTGGGCGCCGTAGCGGCGGATGGCGTACTTCTCGTACATCTCGTAGGGCACGCCGTACATATAAGCCTTGGGAGGCATGGTCTGGTGGAAGGTGGTGTCGAAAACCACCACGTTGGGCACATCGGCGCCGAACACCTTCTTGGCGCTGCGCAGGCCCTGCACGTGGGCCAGGTTATGCACCGGGGCCAGGGGGGCGATCTCCTCGATCTTGTCAATGATGGCGTCGGTGACGATCTCGCTTTTGGTGAAGAACTCGGCGCCCTGCACGATGCGGTGGCCGATGGCCCCGATCTCGCTCTTGTCCGCCACCACGGCGCCCTCGCCGGTGGTCATCATCTCCACCACTTTCATAAAGGCCTCGGTGTGGGTGGGGAAGGGCACCTCCTCGCTCCACTTGCCGCCGTGGGCCTGATGGGTGATCTTGCTGCCCTCGATGCCGATGCGCTCGCAAAGGCCCTTGCAGAGCACGCTCTCGTCGGCCATGTCGATGAGCTGATACTTCAGCGAGGACGAACCGCAGTTGATAACCAGGATTTTCATTGATGCTTCCTCCCAAAACTGTTTCTGGCGGCTCCTGCCGCCCGGATTTACATTGTCCATTCACTATTATATAATGGGAAAAACCGCTTTTCAAGGCAAAAAGGGGGCCAAACCCATGAAAAACGCCGGCATCATCGCCGAATATGACCCGTTCCACGCCGGCCACGCCTGGCAGATCGCCGAGGCGCGCCGCCGGGGCGCCGAAGCGGTGGCCGTCTGCATGAGCGGCGACGTCACCCAGCGGGGCGGCGCGGCGCTGCTGCCGCCCTCGGTGCGGGCCGCAGCGGCCCTTGGCTGCGGGGCCGACCTGGTGCTGTGCCTGCCGAACCCCTATGCCTGCCTTTCCGCCGAGGGCTTTGCCGCCGCCGGGGCGGCTGTTTTGAGCGCGCTGCCCGCGGTGGACACCCTGGTGTTCGGGGCGGAAACGCCGGACACGGCGGCCCTCGAGCGCACTGCCGGGGCCCTGCGCTCGAAAGGCTTTTCCGCCGCCCTGGCCCGCAGCCTTGCGGGGGGCGCGCCCTTTGCCGCCGCCCGGGCCGCCGCCGCCGAAGAAGAATGCCCCGGGGCGGGGGCGGTGCTGGCGGGCCCCAACAACAACCTGGGCGTGGAGTACTGCAAGGCCCTGGCCGCCCAGGGCAGCCATATTTCGCCCCTGGCCCTGCCCCGCAAGGGCGCGGCCCACGGCGAGGCGGAGCCCGGCGCCGGGGGCTTTGCCAGCGCCTCCAGCCTGCGAGGCCTCTGGGCGAAAGGGGGCGCGGCGGCGCTGGAGGGCTATGTGCCCGCGGCGGCGCTGGCCCTTTATAAAGAGGCCGAAGCCGCCGGGCAAGACCTGGACGAACGGGCTTGGGGCCTGGCTCTGCTCTCCCGCCTGCGGGGGATGGACGCCGCCGCCTTTGCCCGCACCCGGGGCACCGCCGAAGGGCTGGAGCATCTTCTGGAAAACGCCGTGCGCGCCGCCGCAGACCTGCCGGGCCTTTACGACGCCATGAAGTCCAAGCGCTATGCCCACGCCCGGCTGCGCCGCTATGTGCTGGCGGCGGCCCTGGGCTACACCGGCGAACTGCCCGCCCTGCCGCCCTATGTCCACGTGCTGGCGGCAAACCGGCGGGGCCTGGCCCTTCTGCGGGGGGCAAAAAAGCCCGCCGGGGCCTCCCTGGCCCGCCTTTCGCGGGAAAACGAGGCCTGCCGTGCGGCGGCCGCCGCTCACGCCGCCGCCGCGGACCTTGCGGCCCTCTGCCGCCGCGCCCCCGGCCCCATGGGCGGCTGTTACACCGAAAAACCGCTGCTGGTTGGTTGAAAGGAGCAGAAATCGTCAAAAATTAGACAAAGTTTTGAGCGAAACAGAAAACTTTTGCACTTTCGGTTTTTTAACAAAAATTCCATTGCCGTTTTTTGGGCGCGGAAGTATAATGGCTACAATGGGTGCAACTGGCAAACTTTTTTCAGCGCCCCTGGCGCGGGGTTTGCCCCCGAACATGAAGAGAGGATTGGTGAAAGCGTATGACAACGAACAAACACGTTCTGACCTGGCTGGACGAGATGGTCGCCCTGGTGAAGCCCGACAAGGTCGTGTGGATCGACGGCAGCGAGGAGCAGCTCACCGCCCTGCGGGAAGAGAGCTTCAGGACCGGCGAAATGGTGCCCCTGAATGAGGAACTGCTGCCCGGCTGTGTGCTGCATCACACCGCGGTGAACGACGTTGCCCGCGTGGAAGGCCGCACCTACATCTGCACCAAGAAGCGTGAGGACGCCGCCCCCATCAACAACTGGATGGAGACCAGCGAGATGAAGGCCAAGCTGATCCCCATGTACGACGGCTGCATGAAGGGCCGCACCATGTACGTCCTGCCCTACTGCATGGGCCCCATCGGCAGCCCCTTCAGCAAGGTGGGCATCGAGCTGACCGACTCCATCTATGTGGTCATGAACATGGACATCATGACCCGCATGGGCAAGCAGGCGCTGGACCAGCTGGGCGACTCCAACGACTTCGTGCGCGGCTTGCACTCCAAGGCCAAGATGGAAGAGGAGAACCGCTACATCGTGCAGTTCCCCGAAGAGAACACCATCTGGTCCATCAACTCCGGCTACGGCGGCAACGTGCTGCTGGGCAAGAAGTGCTTTGCGCTGCGCATCGCCAGCTACCAGGGCCTGAAGGAAGGCTGGATGGCCGAGCACATGCTCATCCTGGGCATCGAGGACCCCGCCGGCCATGTGGAATACATCACCGCCGCCTTCCCCTCCGCCTGCGGCAAGACCAACCTGGCCATGCTGATCCCGCCCGAAGTTTACGCCAAGCAGGGCTACAAGGTGTGGACCGTGGGCGACGACATCGCCTGGATGCACATCGGCGAGGACGGCCGCCTCTACGCTATCAACCCCGAGAACGGCTTCTTCGGCGTGGCCCCCGGCACCAACGAGAAATCCAACCCCAACGCCCTGCACACCACCATGAAGAACACCATCTTCACCAACGTTGCCCATAACCTGGACAACAACACCGTCTGGTGGGAAGGCCTGGACAAGAACCCCCCTGAGAACGCCGAGGAGTGGACCGGCAAGAAGGTCAACGGCAAGGAGTGGGTGGCCGCCGGCAACAAGCTGGCCCATCCCAACAGCCGCTTCACCGCCCCCGCGGTGAACTGCCCCTGCCTGAGCAAGGAGTTCAATAACCCGAATGGCGTGCCCGTCACCGCCATGGTGTTCGGCGGCCGCCGCGCCAAGACCGCTCCGCTGGTGTTCCAGAGCTTTGACTGGAACCACGGCGTGTATGTGGGCAGCGCCATGGCCTCCGAGACCACCGCTGCCGCCGCCGGCGCCGTGGGCGTCGTGCGCCGCGACCCCATGGCCATGCGCCCCTTCACCGGCTACAACATGGGCGACTACTTCGGCCACTGGATCGAGATGGGCAAGAAGCTGGGCGGCAAGGCCCCCAAGATCTTCCACGTCAACTGGTTCCGCACCGACGACGAAGGCCATTTCATCTGGCCCGGCTTCGGCGACAACATGCGCGTGCTGATGTGGATGCTCAAGCGCTGCAAGGGCGAAGTGGAGGCCGTGGAGACCCCCATCGGCTACCTGCCCAAGGCCGAAGACATCGACATCACCGGCCTGGAGGATGTCACTCTGGACACCGTCAAGGGCCTGCTGAGCGTGGATAAGGGCCTGTGGCTGGAGGACTGCGACGGCGTCGAGGCCCTCTACGACGAGATCGGCGAGCGCGTTCCCGCTGAGCTGCGCGCCCAGCTGGCCGCCCTGCGCGAGCGCCTTTCCAAGTGAATTTTCCCCAGCCGAGCAAGCTGTGGCCCCCGGGAGACCGGGGGCCATTTTTGAGCCGGTAAAGCGGGGACAAAGAGGGGAGAAAGTCAATGAACGAACAGCGTGTGCAGACCAGCGAAGCGCTGCGGGTGGGCCTTGTGCTGGCGCTGGCGGGCGGCTATCTGGACGCCTACACCTACCTTTGCCGCGGCGGGGTGTTCGCCAACGCCGAGACCGGCAACATGGTGCTGCTGGGCGTGAAGCTGGCGGCGGGCGACTGGGCCGGGGCGGCAAAATACCTGCCGCCCATCTTCGCCTTTTTTCTGGGCGTGCTGGCGGCGGAGGCCATCCGCCGCAGGGGCAAGGCGGCCCCGGCGGCAAAGCTGCACTGGCGCCAGTGGGTGCTGGCGCTGGAGATCGGTGTGCTGGCCGCCGCGGCTTTTGCGCCGCTGGGCGGCGCGTGGGACATGGCGGTGAACTGGGCGGTGAGCTTCGTGTGCGCCTTACAGGTGGAGAGCTTCCGCCGGGTGCACGGCAAGGCCTACGCCACCACCATGTGCACCGGCAACCTGCGCAGCGGCACCGAGCTGCTCTATCAGTACTTCCAGACCCGGGACCGGGGCATTTTGCGCTCCAGCCTGCGCTATTACCAGGTCATCGCGGCTTTTATCGCCGGCGCGGCGGGCAGCGCGGTGCTGGCCGGGCCTCTTGGCCAGTGGTCGGTGCTGGCAGCCTGCGTTCTGCTGGCGGCGGTGCTGCTGGCCTTGAGCCGGGCCGAAGTGACCAGCCGGGAATAAAACGCACAGAGCGGCCGCTCCGGGTCTTGCGGGGCGGCCGCTCTTTTACTTTCCGCCCCGGCATATCTCCACCCGCCGCGAATAAAATGATACAAAAGGGGGCGGCGGGCATGGAGCAGTGGATCACGGGCGTGATGGAGGACTTCGGCTATCCGGGCATGGCCCTGCTCATCGCGGTGGAAAACCTTTTCCCGCCCATCCCCTCGGAGGTCATCCTCACCTTCGGGGGCTTTCTCACCACCCGCACCGCGCTGGATGTGTGGTGGGTGGTGGCCTGGGCCACCCTGGGCGCGGTGGCGGGGGCGCTGGCCCTCTACGGCGTGGGCCGGGCGCTGGGCGGTGAGCGGATGAGCGCGCTGCTGGCGGGGCCCTGGGGCAAGCGGCTGGGCTTTGACGCCGAGGCCGCCGCCCGGGCCGCCGCCCGGTTCGAGCAAAAGGGCGCGAAAGCGGTGCTGGTTTGCCGCTGCGTGCCCATCCTGCGCAGCCTCATCTCCATCCCGGCGGGCATGGCCCGGATGAATCTGGCGCGCTTCCTGCTTTACACCACGGCGGGCAGCCTTGTGTGGAACGCCGCCCTGGTGCATCTGGGCGCGGCGGCGGGGGAGGGCTGGGCGCTGCTGGCCCGCCGCTTTGCGGACGCCTCCGGCGCGGTGCGCTGGCTGCTGATGGCAGCGGCGTCGCTGGCCATCCTTTGGCGGCTGGCCCGGAAAAAAGACAAAAAAAGTGCCGCCCGGTGAGGGGCGGCACTTTTTCTCTGCTTACGCCAGCGGCTGGGTCTTTTCCGCCAGCCAGGCCGCCTCGGCGGCGTTCAGATGGGGAGTCAGCTTCTCCCGCACCATCCGGTGGAAGGCGTTCAGCCATTCCTTCTCGTCCGCGTCCAGCAGCTCGGGCCGCACGGGGGTCAGGTCGATGGGGCAGCAGGTGATGGGCTCAAAGCCCAGGAACTGGCCGTACTGGTTTTTCACCCGCTCGCAGCACAGCAGCTCGTTCTCGATGCGGATGCCCACCTCGCCCTCTTCGTAGATGCCGGGCTCGTCGGTGACGATCATGCCGGGCTTGAACACCGTGTGGTTGGTGATGCGCAGGTTCTGGGGGCCTTCGTGCACGCCGCCCACAAAGCCCACGCCGTGGCCGGTGCCGCAGCGGTAGTCGATGCCGTGGGCCCACACCGGGGCGCGGGCGATCACATCCAGGTTGCCGCCGGTGCAGGTGTTCAAAAACTGGAGCTTCGCCATGTCGATGTGGCTCTTGAGCACATAGGTGTAGTAGGTGCGCTCGTTGTCGGTCAATTCACCCAGGGCGTAGGTGCGGGTGATGTCGGTGGTGCCGTCCAGATACTGGCCGCCGCAGTCCACCAGCAAAAAGCCCCTGGGGGCCAGGGTGGCGCAGTTGCCGGGGGTGGCGTGGTAGTGCATCATGGCGGCGTTGGCGCCCCAGGCGGCGATGGTGTCGAAGCTCACGCCGATGTTCAGCGCCTGCTCGCCCCGCAGGGCCGCCAGCTTTTCATCCACGTCCACCTCGGTCACGGCCTCGCCCGCGGCCATCTTCTCTTCCAGCCACATCTGGAACTTCACCATGGCCACGCCGTCCTTCACGTGGGCTTTTTTCAGGTTCTCGATCTCCACGGGGTTCTTCACGGCCTTCAGCGCCTGGATGGGGTCCTCGCCCGCCTTCAGGGTGAACGCGGGGTTTTCTTTGAGGGCGGAGTACACCGCCCAGTTGGTGCCCGCTTCGTCCACCAGCACCGTCTGGTCGTGGTGGTAGCCGGTGAGCGCGCCCAGCAGATGGCCGTATTCGGTGACCCGCACGCCCTGGCGGCCCAGGGCCTCCACGGCCCCGGCGGGCAGGCGGGCGGTGTTGATGAAGAGGATGGCGTCATCCGGGGTGACGAAGCAGTAGGCCAGGGCGAAGGGGGTGTTGTCCAGGTCGTTGGCCCGCAGGTTCAAAAGCCAGGCCACGCTGTCCAGCCGGCAGACCACCATGGCGCCCGCCTCCTGCTTTGCCAGCTCGGCCCGCAGGTCGGCCAGCTTGTCGGCGGCGCTGCGCCCGGCGTATGCTTCGTCCAGCAGGAACGCCTCGCTGGCGGGCACGGCGGGCCGGTCAGGCCAGTTGCCCTCCACCAGGTCCACGCTTTTGACGGTGGCGCCCTTCTTGGCCAGGGCCGTCTGCAGTTCCTTCATGGTGGAGGCGGCGGTGACCATGCCGTCCACCGCCAGCACCTGGCCCTCGCCCAAGGCGGCGGCGAGGTACTCCAGCAGGGTGGGCACGCCTTCCACGCCCATCTTCTGCAGTTCGATCTCGCTGCCCTCCAGCTGGCGGGCGGCCTGCACAAAATAGCGGCCGTCCACCCACAGGGCGCTGGCGGCCTCGGTGACCACCAGGTTGCCCACGCTGCCGGTGAAGCCGGAGAAATAGCGCCGGGCGGACCAGTGGGCGGGCAGATACTCGCTGATGTGGGGGTCGGAGGAGGGGATGAGGCAGGCATTGGCGCCGGCGGCCTTCATGGCGGCGCGCAGCAGCGCGATCTTTTCATTGGTGGAGAGCATAAACGCAAAACCTCGATTCTCAAAAAAATGCATGGGCAAACGCCCTTCGAGCCAAAATGACTGTTCCTATTGTAGCACGTCGAAGGCCGCTTGTTAAGCCCCGCCTGCGATTCGGGTGTTGACAAAACGGGTATAATAAAAGGTAGAGCGCAAGCGCCCGCAGCGCCTTTTCCGCGGCGCCGCGGGCCTTTTCCCCGATGGATAAAGAGAGAGGTAACACCATGACCAAAATTGATATTTTTTCCGGCTTTCTGGGCGCCGGCAAGACCACCCTGATCAAAAAACTCATCCGCGAGGCTTACGCCGGCCAGAAGCTGGTGCTCATTGAAAACGAGTTCGGCGAGATCGGCATCGACGGCGGCTTTTTGAAGGACGCCGGCATCCAGATCACCGAGATGAACTCCGGCTGCATCTGCTGCAGCCTGGTGGGCGATTTCCGCGAGGCGCTGAAAAAGGTCATCGACCAGTTCGCCCCCGACCGCATCCTCATCGAGCCCTCCGGCGTGGGCAAGCTCAGCGACGTGACCCGCGCCGTGGCCGCTGTGGCAAGCGAGCGGGAGGTGAAACTGAACTGCTTTGCCACCGTGGCGGATGTGAACAAGGTCAAGATGTATATGAAGAACTTCGGCGAGTTCTACAACGACCAGGTCTCCCACGCCAACGCCGTCATCCTCAGCCGCACCGGCTCTGCCGGCGAGCAGAAGGTGGCCGATGCGGTGGCGCTGCTGCGCACCGTCAACCCCGACGCGGTCATCATCACCACCGACTGGGCCCAGCTGTCCGGTGCGCAGATTTTGGCCGCCATCGAGGAAGGGCAGGACTTTGTGGCAAAGCTGCTGGCCCAGACCCTGGCCGAGCACGAGCATGAACACGAGCACGAGCATGAGCATGAGCATCATCACGGCCATGACCATGATGACCATTGCGAGTGCGGCCACGACCACGACCATCACGGCCATGACCACGACCACGAGCATGACGGGCATTGCGAGTGCGGCCACGACCACGAGCACCATCACGACCATGAGCATGACGAACATTGCTCCTGCGGCCATGACCATCATCACGCCGACGAGGTGTTTACGAGCTTTGGCCGCGAGACCGCCCGCACCTTCACCGCCGACGAGGTGAAGGCCGCCCTGGCCGCCCTGGACACCGGCAAATACGGCACCATCCTGCGTGCCAAGGGCATCCTGCCCGGCGAGGGCGGGTGGATCCACTTCGATTATGTGCCCGGCGAGGCGGACGTGCGCACCGGCGCCGCCGACGTGACCGGCCGTCTGTGCGTCATCGGCGCAAAGCTGAACGAGCCGGCGCTGGAGCTCATCTTCCATCTGGCGTAAAGGAGAGGACACAATGGCAGCGACTGAGATCCCGGTCTATCTGTTCCTGGGCCAGCTGGAAAGCGGCAAGACCACCTTCATCCAGGAGACCATGAACGACCCCAGGTTCGACAGCGGCGACAAGACCCTGCTGCTGGTCTGCGAGGAAGGCGAGGTGGAGTACCGCCCCGAGGAATTCGCCTTCGGCGGCGTCACGGTGGATGCCATCGACTTTCAGGCGGAGCTTACCCCCGGCCTTCTGGAAGAGAAAGCAAAAAAGAGCGGCGCGGGCCGGGTGCTCATCGAGTACAACGGCATGTGGCCCCTTTCGGCGCTGATGGAGGCGCTTCCGCCTCACTGGCTCATCTACCAGACCATCTGCACCGCCGACGGCGCCACCTTCCGCACCTATTTTGAGAACATGCGCCAGCTGATGCTGGAAAAATTCGCCGCCAGCGAGCTGCTGGTGGTCAACCGGGCCGAGGCGGTCAGCTCCTCCGACGACCGGGACTACATCCACAAGGCGGTGCGCCAGGCCAGCCGCCGGTGCGACATCGCCTATGAGTATTCCGACGGCAGCGTGGAGTACGACGACCTGCCCGACGAACTGCCCTTCGACATCGAGGCGGACGTCATCGACATCGGCGACGAGGACTTCGGCATCTGGTATCTGGACGCCTCCGAGGACCCGGACAAGTACAACGGAAAGACCGTGCGCTTCACCGCCCAGGTCTGCCAGACCCCCCGGGTGGGCCAGGGCCAGTTCGTGCCCGGGCGCTTCGCCATGACCTGCTGCGTGCAGGACATCCAGTTCGTGGGCTTCCCCTGCAAATACGACGAGGCCAAAAAGCTGGCCCAGCGCAGCTGGATCCGCCTCACCGCCAAGGTGCGGGCGCAGTTCCACCCGCTGTTCGGCGGCAAGGGCCCGGTTCTCACCGCCCTGGAGGTGGAGCCGGCCAGGCCCCTGGAACAGGATTACGTCACCTTCAGCTGAGCTTTGAGCGCTGATCGTGCAAATGAAGTGTTTTCGCCCCGCGGGCAATTTTGCCTGCGGGGCGCTTTATTTTTGTGCATTTCTTATAAAAATATGCG
The DNA here is from genome assembly GCF_944388085.1 of Candidatus Allofournierella excrementigallinarum. Lineage (NCBI taxonomy): Bacteria > Bacillati > Bacillota > Clostridia > Eubacteriales > Oscillospiraceae > Allofournierella > Candidatus Allofournierella excrementigallinarum. The sequence continues at coordinate 29,974 of NZ_CALXHK010000015.1, forward strand.
GGTATATACTACATAAATCGTCTACTATTGTCATAGAGACTTGCAAAAAGCGGGCGCATTAAGTGCAAAGTTACAAAAAAATCCCGACGGGGAAGTTTTATGCTGAAAAAGGGCGGGGGGTATGATATAGTAAAGTAAACAAGGGGATACTGCCCCCTTCTGCCAAAAAATAGCCTGTGGCAGGGCGGAAAGGACGGATCAACAGTGGAAACAGTAAAGCTGTTCGACGCAGAATGGAACCTGATGGAGATCGTGTGGGAGACAGCCCCCACCACGGCGAGCCGCATTGCCGGCATCGCCGGCCAGCGGTTCGGCTGGGCGAAAAACACCACCTACACGGTGCTCAAGCGGCTGATCGGCAAGGGCGTTCTGGAGCGCAGCGGGACCGACTTTACGGTGACGCCGCTGGTGACCCGCCGTCAGATGCAGCTTGTAGAGCTGAACAACCTGGTCGAAAAGCGGTTTGGCGGCAGCGAGGCGGAGATGCTGGAGGTGCTGTGCCGCGACGGCTGCCCTGACCCCGCGCACCGCCAGGCGCTGGTGCAGGTGCTGGAAAAACTGCGCTGAGCAAGGCGCATCGCGAAGGGAAGGGGCCGGCCTTTCGGGGCCGGCCCCTTCCCTTCGCCCGGTTTCGGTTGAAAGGGACGGCGGGCCGTGGTATACTAACACCATAGCGCTTTTTGGCGGCCCCCGCGCGGGGGCATGCAGAGGGAGGAAAATATGGGATTCATTCGCCGCTTTTTGTCCATCGGCTTAGGGCTTGCCGCGGGGGCCTTTGCCGTGAAGCTGCTGCGGGATTACAACAACGACGGCCACATCGAGGGCGAGTATGTGGAGGTGCCCCTGAGCGAGGGCGATGACGCCGCCCCCGCCGAAGAGGAAGAGCCACGCCGTGCGCCCCAAACGCCGGACCGGGGCCCGAACCCCAACCCGGTGGACCTGGGCGCGGCCGAAAAGCCCCTCACCGCCGACGGCAGGCTGGACGCCACCCGCATCGCCTGCGCCGAGGATTTCGGCGACTGGGATGACCTGGGCTGCCAGGGATGAACACTGAAAAAGGGCCCGCCGGGCTTGCCCCGGCGGGTCCTTTGCGTTTTGTTACAGTTTGGAATAGCCGAAGCTGTTCACCAGCGCGTCCAGCTTGACGCCCTGCTTGCAGTAGGGGCAGTCCTTGAACTCGTAGCTGGCGTAGCCGGGCAGGTCGGCGGGGGAGAAGATGGACTGGATGTCCAGCCCGTCGATGGACTTCATGGTGCTGTACACCGCGGCCACGCCCTGCACGATGCCGCCGTAGTACTGCACGCATTCCACGCTCTTGTTGATGGTCTTGCCGGTGGCCACCGAGGCCATCAGGATGAGAACGTGCTTGCCCTTCAGCATGGGCTGGAGGTTGTCGCGGAAAAGCAGCTGGCTGTTGGAGTTGTATTCCGGGCGGATGACATAGATGGACTGGTGGGCGTTGATGGAGGCAAGGCCGCTTTCGGTCAGTTCCCGGGCAAGGCAGGCGCCGATGACCTGGGTGCCGTCCAGGCAGACGATGGTGTCGATGACGGTGCTGGTGACGTATTTCTGGGCCAGCTCCCGCGCCACCGCCTCGGCGTCGCGCAGGCGGGTCTTGAGGGTGGTGATGTCGATGTAATAGTTGATGTGGCTGTGGTTGGTGGCAAAGTGCCCCTGGGCCACCTTCAGCGCCACCGCGCCGCTGCGGGAATAGACCTTCTGCATACGCTGTTCCATAAAGCATCCTCCATGCTCAAAGGCGTCTTGCCCTGCCCGGACAAAACGCCTTTTTTTTAGAATACTATATTTCCGGCCTGAAAACAAGACGAAATGTTAAAAAATTATTGTGCAGAATTCCTGTGGAAGGCAAAAACAGAGGCCCCGAAGGGCCCCTGCTTTCAAAACTCATTTCGCGTATTCCACCGCGCGGCTCTCCCGGATGACGTTCACCTTGATCTGACCGGGGTAGTCCAGTTCTTCCTCGATCTTCTTGGTGATGGCCCGGGCCAGGAGCACCAGATGGTCGTCGTCCACCGCGTCGGGCTTCACCATGATGCGCACCTCGCGGCCCGCCTGCACGGCGAAGGCGGTCTCCACGCCCTCGAAGCTGCAGCTCAGCTCTTCCAGGTTTTCCAGCCGCTTGATGTAGCTTTCCAGGTTCTCGCGGCGGGCGCCCGGGCGGGCGGCGCTGATGGCGTCGGCGGCCATCACGATGAAGGCCAGCGGGGTCTTGGGCTCCACGTCGCCGTGGTGGGCCTCAATGGCATGGATGATGGCCGGGTTCTCTTTGTACTTGCGGGCGATCTCCACGCCGATCTGGATGTGGCTGCCTTCGATCTCGTGGTCCAGGGCCTTGCCGATGTCGTGCAAAAGGCCCGCGCGCCGGGCCTGGGTCACGTTCACGCCCATCTCGGCGGCCAGCAGGCCGGAGAGGTAGGCCACTTCCAGCGAGTGGTTCAGCACGTTCTGGCCAAAGCTGGTGCGGAACTTCAGCCGGCCCAGCAGCTTCACGATGTCGGGGTGGATGCCATGCAGGCCCACCTCCATCACCGCGCGCTCGCCCTCCCGCTTCATGCTCAGTTCCAGCTCGCGGCGGCACTTCTCCACCGTCTCCTCGATGCGGGCGGGGTGGATGCGGCCGTCGGTGATGAGGCGCTCCAGCGTCATGCGGGCCACCTCGCGGCGGGCCTGGTCGAAGCTGGACAGGGTGATGGCCTCGGGGGTGTCGTCGATGATGAGGTCCACGCCGGTGGCGGTCTCCAGGGCGCGGATGTTGCGGCCCTCGCGGCCGATGATGCGGCCCTTCATGTCGTCGTTGGGCAGCGGCACAACGCTCACGGTGGCCTCGCTGGAATGGTCGGCGGCGCAGCGGGCGATGGCCTGGCCGATGAGCTCCCGGGCCATGGCGTCGCACTGGTCTTTCAGGTTTGCCTCGTAGGCGGCCACGCGCATGGCCTTCTCGTGGGTCAGATCCTGGTCCAGACGGTTCAAAAGCAGCTGCTTTGCGTCCTCCTGGGTCAGGCCGGCGATGGTCTCCAGCTTTTCCAGCTGGCGGAGCTTGAGCTGCTCCAGCTCGTCCAGCTTGGCCTCCACCAGTTCCGAGCGCTGGCGCTGTTCCTCTTCCTTCTGCTCAAAGGCGGCCACGCGCTTGTCCAGGGCCTCTTCCTTCTGGTCGAGCCGCCGCTCCTGGCGGGACAGCTCGCTGCGGCGCTCCTTGATCTCCTTGTCGGCCTCGGTCTTCATGCGAAGGGCTTCGTCCTTGGCCTCGATCACGGTCTCCTTGCGTTTCTGTTCGGCGGCCTTGATGGCGTCGTTCACGATGCGCTTGGCTTCCTCTTCAGCACTGCCAAGCTTTGCCTCTGCGGTCTTGCGGCGGTAGGCCGAACCCGCAAAAAAACAGACAAACCCGCAAACGACAGCTGCAACGACCGCCACCGCGAAAGTGATGATGGGTGGCAATTGTTTCAACTCCTCAAGATAAAATGGGTATCTGAGATAACCGCCGTTCTGGGCTTGCCTGTTTGTTTCAAAAGGGCAAAACAAGGCCTTTATTTATAATTGACAATGAGCATACCAAAAAGACCCTTGGAGGGGCCCTGTCATATAAATCGCACAGCGCCGGCCCTGCATGGCTTTGGGCCCAGCGGCAGATCATCAAATATACTACTACATTATTTTAATGAACAGTTTACAAATTGTCAAGAAATATTGACAGCCGCCCAAAAGAAGTATATCATTAGGGCACAGTCTTATCCCGCAAAGCGCCGAAGCGGACACGGGCGGGCCAAGACGCACACCAGAGAGGGCCGCCGCCCGGTTTCGGGGCGCGCTGCAAGCGGCTTTGTGCGGCATGCCTGACCTACCACCGCCGAGCGCGGGGGCGAACCCCCGCCGGGCCGGGCCCGTTACAGCCCAAAACGAGCGGCGTTTTTTCTGAGAAAGCGCAATTCGGGTGGAACCGTGGAGCAGGATGCTTCATCCCGTGTGTTTTTGCAACGGGGTGGGGCGTTTTTTCGTTTACAGGAGGTTTGAGAAGATGATCAATGTGGAACTGAAAGGGGACGTGCGCCAGTTCGAGGCGGGCGTGTCCGCGGCCGACGTGGCCAGGAGCATCGGCATGGGCCTCTACAAGAGCGCCTGCGCCGCCAGGGTGAACGGCGAGGTGTGCGATCTGCGCACCGTTTTGAACGAGGACTGCACCCTCGAGATCCTCACCTTTGAGGACGAGGGCGGCAAGCACGCCTTCTGGCACACCGCGGCCCATGTGATGGCCCAGGCGGTGCAGCATCTGTTCCCCGGCGCCCATTTCGGCATCGGCCCGGCGCTGGAAAACGGCTGGTACTACGACATCAAGGCAAGCCGGCCCCTGACCACCGGCGACTTTGAGGCCATCGAGGCCGAGATGAAGAAGATCGTCAAAGAAGACCTGCCCCTGGAAAAGCGGGTCATCACCGTGGAGGAGGGCCGCGAGATCTTCGCCGGCCAGACCTACAAGCTGGAGCTGCTGGAAGAGTACGCCGCCAAGGGCTGGGAGCTCACCGTTTACCAGCAGGGCGACTTCACCGACCTGTGCGCCGGCCCCCATCTGATGAGCACCGGCGCCATCAAGGCCGTCAAGCTGACCAAGGTGGCCGCCGCCTACTGGCGCGGCGACGCCGCCCGCGACAGCCTGGACCGGCTTTACGGCATCGCCTTCCCCAAGGCCAGCGGCCTGGAGGAGTATCTGAAGCTGATGGAAGAGGCCGCGAGGCGCGACCACCGGCGCCTGGGCAAGGAGCTGGAACTGTTCACCCTGCTGGAAGAGGGCCCCGGCTTCCCCTTCTTCCTGCCCAAGGGCATGGTGCTGAAGAACACCCTCATCGACTTCTGGCGGCAGATCCACCGCGAGGCCGGCTACCAGGAGATCAGCACCCCCATGATGCTCAACCGCAGCCTGTGGGAGCGCAGCGGCCACTGGGACCACTACAAGAACAACATGTACACCACCGTCATTGACGACACCGATTTTGCCATCAAGCCGATGAACTGCCCTGGCGGCATGCTGGTGTACCAGACCCAGCCCCGCAGCTACCGCGACCTGCCCCTGCGCATGGGCGAGCTGGGCCTTGTGCACCGGCACGAGCTGTCCGGCGCGCTGCACGGCCTGATGCGGGTGCGCTGCTTCACCCAGGACGACGCCCATATCTTCATGACCCCCGGCCAGATCAAGGATGAGATCAAGGGCGTCGTGCAGCTGATCGACAAGGTCTACAGCCTGTTCGGCTTTGAGTATCACATCGAGCTGTCCACCATGCCGGAAGACCACATGGGCAGCGAGGAGGACTGGGCCCGCGCCACCGACGGCCTGCGCAGCGCCATTGAGGAGCTGGGCCGCGAATACACCGTGAACGAGGGCGACGGCGCCTTCTACGGCCCGAAGCTCGATTTCCATCTGGTGGACGCCATCGGGCGCACCTGGCAGTGCGGCACCATCCAGCTGGACATGCAGCTGCCCGAGCGCTTTGAGCTGGAGTACACCGGCGAGGACGGCCAGAAGCACCGCCCGGTGATGATCCACCGCGTGGTGTTCGGCAGCATCGAGCGCTTCATCGGCATCCTCATCGAGCACTTCGCCGGCGCCTTCCCCACCTGGCTGGCCCCGGTGCAGGCGATGATCATCCCCATCACCGACCGCCAGCACGCCTACGCCAAGGAGCTGGAAGCCAGGCTGAACGCTGCCGGCATCCGCGTGGAGAGCGATATGCGCAGCGAGAAGATGGGCTACAAGATCCGCGAAGCCCAACTGAAGAAGATCCCCTACATGCTGGTGGTGGGCGACAAGGAGATGGAGGACGGCACCGTGGCCGTCCGCGCCCGCAAGGAGGAGAAGGGCGGCGCCATGACCGTGGACGCCTTCCTGGAGGCCATCCGCGCCGAGATCGACAGCAAGGAGCGGTGATTTTTCACTGAACAAAGCGCACCGTTTCCCCAAAAGGGAGGCGGTGCGTTTTTCTGCCTTGCCCCCGCAGGGCGGGCGGGGTATAATAAAGAAAATACGACCGCCCGCAAAGGAAGGGGGAGCAAGCAAATGAAACTTTCGTTTTTGGGCGCCGCCCATGAGGTGACCGGCAGCTGTTACCTGCTGCAGGCCGGCGGCTTCAACCTGATGGTGGACTGCGGCATGGAGCAGGGCCGCGACATCTACGAGAACCAGCCCCTGCCCCTGGCCCCCGGCCAGGTGGACTGCCTGCTGCTGACCCACGCCCACATCGACCACTCCGGGCGCATCCCCCTGATGGTGAAGAACGGCTACAAAGGCCCGGTCTTCACCACCGGGGCCACCGCCGAATTGTGCGGCATCATGCTGCGCGACTCCGCCCACATTCAGGAGTTCGAGGCCGAGTGGCGCAACCGCAAGGCCAAGCGCTCCGGAGGCGAGGAGTACCAGCCCCTCTACACCATGCAGGACGCCGAGGCCGCCCTGGCCCTGTTCCATGAAGTGGATTACGGCGAGACGGTGGAGGTGGGGCCGAACATCCGCGCCCGCTTCACCGACGTGGGCCACCTTTTGGGCTCCGCGTCCATCGAAGTGTGGGTCACCGAAGGGGCCGAGACCCGCAAGGTCGTCTTTTCCGGCGACATCGGCAACACCCGCCAGCCCCTTCTGCGGGACCCCCAGCCCATCCACGAGGCGGACTATGTGGTGATGGAATCCACCTACGGCGACCGCAGCCACGGCCCCCGGCCGGACTATGTGCCCGCCCTGGCCGCCGTCCTGCAGGATACCTTCGACCGGGGCGGCAATCTGGTCATCCCCAGCTTCGCCGTGGGCCGCACCCAGGAGATGCTCTATTTCCTGCGCCAGATCAAAGAACAGAACCTGGTAAAGGGCCACGGAAACTTCACCGTGTATGTGGACAGCCCCATGGCCGTGGAGGCCACCCAGGTGTTCAAGACCAGCTGGGCCGAGTGCTACGACGAGGAGGCCCGCACCCTGGTGATGCAGGGGGTGAACCCCATCAATTTCCGGGGGCTCAGGCTCTCTTTGAGCAGCGACGACTCCAAGGCCATCAACTTTGACCCCGAGCCCAAGGTCATCCTGTCCGCCAGCGGCATGTGCGAAGCCGGGCGCATCCGCCACCATCTCAAGCACAACCTCTGGCGGCCGGAGAGCACGGTGCTCTTCGTGGGCTACCAGTCGCCGGGCACCCTGGGCCGTGCGCTGGTGGAGGGCGCGAAGGAGGTCAAACTCTTCGGCGAGACCATCGAGGTGCGCTGCAAGGTGCAGGTGCTGGCGGGCGTGTCCGGCCACGCGGACAACGAGGGCCTTGTGAACTGGGTGAAGAATTTTGAGACGAAGCCCCGCACTGTTTTCGTCACCCACGGCGAGGACGAGGTGTGCGACATCTTCGCGAACCGCCTGCGCTCGGAACTGGGTCTGGCCGCCGCCGCGCCCTACAACGGCGCGGAGTATGACCTGGTCACCGGCAGCTGCCTTGCGGTGGGCAATACCCAGCGCATTGCCAAGGCCGAGACCGGCGGCAGGAAGCGGGAAAACCCGGTGTTCCGCCGCCTGCTGGACGCCGGCCACCGCCTGCTGAACATCATCAAAGCCAAGGAAGGCCACGCCAACAAGGAGCTGGCCCGCTTCGCCAGCCAGGTGGAAGCCCTCTGCGACAAGTGGCAGGATTGAAATTTTCCGAGGGACGCCAAACTCGGAAGGCCGCGGGGGTGCCCCACGGCCTTTCCTTTAAACGGTTTTCGCCTCATGGCAAAAGCTCCGTGAGGATGCTGTTCTGCACCAACATGCCTTCTGGCGTAAGGGCCAGGCGGTCGCCGTCGAACACGGCGTAGCCCGCCGCCGCGCACCGGCGGATGAAGGCAAGGCGGCTTTCGTCAAAGGCAAGGCCGTACCGCTCTTTTAAAAGGGAGAGGCGCAGCCCCTCGGCAAGCCGCAGCCGCAGCATGACATAGTCCGCCCCGGTGCATTCGCCTTCCGGCGTGGGGGCCGCCCCGGCCAGGAAATCCGCTGTGCTGCGGCCGAAGGAAAAACGCCTGCCCCCCATGCAGCTGGCCGCCGCAGGGCCGAGGCCCAGATAATCCCGGCAGTCCCAATAGAGAAGGTTGTGCCTGCCCTCAAAGCCGGGCCGGGCGAAGTTGCTGATCTCGTACTGGGCATAGCCCGCCTTCGCCAGCTCGTCCACCGCGTAAAGATAAAGATCCGCCGCTTCGTCCTCGCCGGGCAGCCCCGCTGGGACATCGCGCCCGAAGGGGGTGCCCGGCTCGATTTTCAAAAGATAGGCCGAGATGTGGGCCGCGCCCCCTTCCGCCAGCAGGGCGAGGGTGCGGTCGAATTCCTCCCGCGTATAATGGGGCAGGGCCAGCATGATGTCGCCGGTGATGTTCTCAAAGCCGGCGGCCTTCGCCGCGGCCAGCGCCGCTTTGCTCTGGGCGGCGGTGTGGGGGCGGCCCAGCCGGGCGAGGCTGGCGTCGTCCGCTGTCTGCACCCCCAGGCTCAGCCGGCCCACCCCTGCGGCGCGAAAGCCCGCCAGCTTTTTTTCGTCCACCGTTTCGGGGTTTGCCTCCAGCGTTATTTCCGCGCCGGGCAGCGGGCCGGCGGCTTTGAGCAGACGGCACACCTGGGCGGGGGAGAGCAGGCTGGGGGTGCCGCCGCCGAAGTACACCGTCTCGGGCCGGCCGGGGCACATCGCCGCCATCCGGGCGATGAGGGCGTCCACATATTCGTCGGGCACGCCGCGGCTGGCCCCGGCGGAATAAAAATCGCAGTAGCGGCACTTGGCCAGGCAGTAGGGGATGTGCAGATACAGCCCGAAGCCCATGGCGCGGCCTCCCTTCCTCAAAGGTTTCACAGGCTATTATAAATTATTTTGATTTTGTTTACAATTCCGGCAATATTCTGCGGTATAATAAGGCAAAAGGAGGAGGATCCCCATGAATGAACCATACGGACAGGGCTTTGAGCCCGAAAACAATACCTTTTATGCAAATCAGGGCCCGGACGGGGTGTTCAGCACCAACGCCCGCTATGAGACGCTGGCGGAGTACACCGCCAAGACCTTCGGCTGGATGTTCGCCGGCCTGACGGTCACCTTCCTGGTGGCGCTGGCAGGCTATGCCAGCGGCATCGGCATCCTGCTGCTGGCCAATCCCCTGCTGTTCTGGGGCCTTGCCATCGCCGAGATCGTGGTGGTGATGGTGATGAGCGCCCGCATCCACAAGATCGGCGTGGGCGCCGCCCGGGGCATGTTCTTCCTCTACGCCGCCCTCAACGGCCTGGTGTTCAGCTGCTACTTCTACCTCTATCAGATGTTCGACCTGGTGCTGGCCTTCGGCGCCACCGCCCTGTATTTTGGCATCATGGCCGCCTACGGCTACCTCACCAAGCAGGACCTGTCCGGCTGGGCGAAACCTCTGATGTTCGGCCTCATCGCCATGCTCATCGTCAGCGTGTTCGGCATCTTCTTCGGCGGGGTGAACATCCTGCTGTGCTGCGTGGGCATCGTGCTCTTCGCCTGCTACACCGCCTACGACACCCAGAAGATCAAAGCCGCCTACTTCGCCTACGCCGGCAACCCGGAACTGGCGAAAAAGGCCTCGGTGTTCTCGGCGCTGGAGCTGTATCTGGACTTCATCAACCTGTTCCTCTACATCCTGCGCATCTTCTCCCGCAGCCGCGACTAAACAGCAGCGAAAAAGAGGGCCGCCCCACCGGGGCGGCCCTCTTTTTGCGTGTTTCAGTTCTCGTCCAGCTTGAGCACGGCGGTGAAAGCCTCGCTGGGCAGTTCCACGCTGCCCAGCCGGCGCATCTTCTTTTTGCCTTCCTTCTGCTTTTCCAGCAGCTTTTTCTTTCGGGTGATGTCGCCGCCGTAACACTTGGCCAGCACGTCCTTGCGCATGGCCTTCACCGTCTCGCGGGCGATGACCTTGCCGCCGATGGCCGCCTGGATGGGGATCTCAAACATCTGGCGGGGAATGTTCTCCTTCAGCCGCTCGGCCAGGCGGCGGCCCTTGGCGTAGGCCTTGTCCGCATGCACCACCATGCTCAGCGCGTCCACCATGTCGCCGTTGAGCAGCATGTCCAGCTTGACCAGCTTGCTCTCCTTGAAGCCCTTCATCTCGTAGTCGTAGCTGGCGTAGCCCCGGCTGCGGCTCTTGATGGCGTCGAAGAAGTCGTAGACGATCTCGCCCAGGGGCAGCTCATAGTGCAGGTCCACCCGGTCGGCGTCCAGATACTTCATGTCGATCATGACGCCCCGCCGGTCCTGGCAGAGGTCCATCAGGCTGCCCACATACTCGGCGGGGGTGTAGATGTGGGCGTCCACATAGGGCTCTTCCTGCTTGGCGATGCGGCCCGGGTCGGGGTAGTCCGACGGGTTCTCGATGGTGAGAACGCTGCCGTCGGTGAGGGTGAAGCGGTATTCCACGCTGGGGGCGGTGGTGATGAGGTCCAGATCGAACTCCCGCTCCAGCCGCTGGGTGATGATGTCCAGATGCAAAAGGCCCAAAAAGCCGCAGCGGAAGCCAAAACCCAGCGCCGCACTGGTCTCCGGCTCAAAGCTCAAAGCCGCGTCGTTCAGCTGCAATTTTTCCAGCGCGTCCTTCAGATCGGGATACTTCGCGCCGTCCACCGTGTAGATGCCGCAGAACACCATCGGCGTCACCTTGCGGTAGCCGGGCAGCGGCTCGGGGGTGGGGTTCGCCACCAGGGTCACGGTGTCGCCCACGCGGGTCTCCCGCACGTTCTTGATGCTGGCGGTGAGGTAGCCCACTTCGCCCGCCTCCAGATGGTCACAGGGCATCAGGCTGGTGGCGCCCATGCGGCCCACCTCCACCAGGGTGAACTGGGCGCCGGTGGCCATCATCCGCACCGTGTCGCCGGGCTTCACCGTGCCCTCGAATACCCGGATGTAGACGATGACGCCCTTGTAGCTGTCGTAGACGCTGTCGAAGATGAGGGCTTTGAGGGGGGCGGTCTCGTCCCCCTTGGGGGCGGGGATGTCAGTGATGACCCTTTCCAGCACGTCCTCGATGCCGACGCCCATCTTGGCGCTCACCCGGGGCGCGTCCATGCAGGGCAGGCCGATCACGTCCTCCACCTCTTTGGCCACCCGGTCCGGCTCGGCGCTGGGCAGGTCGATCTTGTTCAGGATGGGCACCAGCTCCAGGTCGTGCTCCAGCGCCAGGTAGGTGTTGGCCAGCGTCTGAGCCTCCACGCCCTGGGTGGAGTCCACCACCAGCACCGCGCCCTCGCAGGCGGCAAGGCTGCGGCTCACCTCGTAGCCGAAGTCCACATGGCCCGGGGTGTCGATGAGGTTGAACTCGTAGTGCCCGCCGTCGCGGGCGGTGTAGTCCAGCGTCACCGCCCGGGCCTTGATGGTGATGCCCCGCTCCCGCTCCAGCTCCATGTTGTCCAGCAGCTGGTCCTCCATCTGGCGCTCATCCACGCTGTGGGTCTTTTCCAGGATGCGGTCCGCCAGGGTGCTCTTGCCGTGGTCGATGTGGGCGATGATGCAGAAATTGCGGATGTTCTTTTTCGACAAACAGGTCCCCTCCAAAAAAACAGGTGTGAAGCCGGGAAGCCCCGGCGCTCGAGTTCAGATCACGTTGTAGCCCATGCCAGCCAGCAGGTCCAGGGCCTTCTGGCCCATGGCCTCGTCGCCGGTGCCGCACAGGTCCTTCAGCACGGTGATGGTGCTGGAAAGAAAGGCGGAGTGCAGCACCACCGCGTTGCTCACCACGCAGATGTTGGTGACCACGCCGCACAGGGCGATCTCTTCCGGCTCGCCGCCGCAGAGGGCGCGGGCCGCTTCGGGCAGTTCCATGCTGCCGAAGGTGGGCTTGTCCACAAAGGCGATGCTTTCGTTTTCCGCCGCCTCGAATCCGGCCAGCTTGCCGTAAAGGCGCCAGCCCTCGCTGCCTTCGATGCAGTGGGGCACCGGCAGGAAACGGCCCTCCCGGGTATCAAGATAATCGGGGGCGTGGGTGTCCCGGGTGAAGAGCACCTTCCAGCCCGCCGCCAGCGCCGAGCGCACCCTGTCGTACAGGGGGCCTTCCAGCTTTTCCGCCCCGGCATAGCCCAGCGCGCCGTCCACAAAGTCTTTCTGATAGTCCACTACCACAAGCAGCTTGCTCATTTTTCCGTCCTCCGATGCGTCAGAATGAAGTCTGGTTCAGATAGTCCGCCAGCCCCACGGCCTTGCCGCCCCTGAGGTAGACCCGGGGCACCCGCAGCGCCAGCGCGCACATGATCTCGTAGGGAATGGTGCCCGCCTTGCGGGCCACATCTTCGATGGTGTCGCAGCCGGGCGCGCCGAAGATGCAGGCTTCGTCGCCCGCGTCCACACCGTCGAGGTTTGTCACGTCCACCATCAGCTGGTCCATGCACACCCGGCCGATGACCGGGGCGCTCTGGCCGTGGATGCTGCACACCCCCTGATTGGTCAGGCTGCGGGGGTAGCCGTCGGCGTAGCCCACGCAGAGGGTGGCCACCCGGCGGGGGGCGGGGGCGGTGTAGAGCAGGCCGTAGCTCAAAGACTGGCCCGCCTCGATGGTCTTGACCTGGCTCACCCGGGCCTTCAGACGAAGCACCGGGCGAAGGCCCTCAAAGTGCACCTCGTCGCTGGCATCGCACCCGTAGAGGATGATGCCCGGCCGCACCAGGTCCATGCCCCATTCCGGGTGCTCGGTGAGGGCGGCGGAGTTGCAGCAGTGAACGGTCTCGAGGGAAACGCCCCGGATCTTCAGCGCCTCGGCCACCTTCACGAAGCGGTCGTGCTGGCCGGCGGTGTAGGCGATGTCGGCGGGGGCGTGGCTGTCCGCCACGGCGAAGTGCTGGAACAGGCCGGTGACATTGAGGCCCGGCAGGCCGCAGCAGCCCGCCAGGGCGGACACGCAGGCCTCGATGTGCCCTTCGCTGCGGGCGTCAAAGCCCAGCCGGCCCATGCCGGTGTCCACCTTCAGATGAGCCTTCACCCGCCCGCCGGCGGCCCGGGCGTTCTCGCTCAGCGCCTGGGCGTAGGCCCCGCTGAACACCGCCTGGGTCAGGTCGTGGCGGATGAGGTCGGCGGCGTAGGCCGGGTCGGTGTGGCCCAGGATGAGGATGTGCCCCGTTACCCCGCCGGCGCGCAGGTGCAGCGCCTCGGCAAGGCAGCTCACCGCGAACCACTGGGCCCCGGCGGCCTGCAAAGTCTGGCACACCATGCCGTCGGCGTGGCCGTAGGCCCCCGCCTTCACCACCGCGCACACCTTGGCAGGGGCGGCGTGGGCCGCGATGCGCTTAAAATTATGGGCGAGGGCGTCCAGGTCCACTTCGGCCCAGCAGTGCTTTTCAAACTCCAATGGTAACACCTCGCTTGCCGCCATCAGGCGGCGGAATGGCCCGCGCTCACCGGCGGGCCCTGCGGCCCCCGGCGCCGGGCCCGGGCGCCCAGCCGTCCAGGCCGGCACCCTGCAGGGCCCCCAGCATCTTCTGGCGGAAGGCCGGGTCCTTTTTGGCCATGGCCGCCACATAACGTTTCATCTCCTGGCGGCGGGTGGCCCCGTCCGCGGGGCAGGCGCTCTTCACCACCGGCAGGCCCAGCTCCCGCACCGCCCGGCGCACTTCGGCCTCGGTGGCCAGCACCATAGGCCGGATGAGATACAGCTCCTTGCGGGAAAGCCAGGTCACCGGCGAAAAGCAGCCCAGCCGCCCCTCGCCCCAGAGGTTCATGTAAAAGGTCTCCACCGCGTCGTCCAGGTGATGGCCCAGGGCCACCCGGTTGCAGCCCAGCTCCTTGGCGGTGTTGTGCAACAGGCCCCGGCGCATCTTGGCGCAGAGGGCGCAGGGGTTCTTCTCCCTGCGCAGGTCGAACACCACGTGGCCGATCTCGCTGCGGCGGATGTGGTATTCCACGTTATACTCCGCGAACAGCTGTTCCAGCGGCGAATAATCTGTGGGCGTGTTCCCAAACTGGGGGTCCAGGCTCACCGCCACCACCTCAAAGGGGATGCCCAGATATTCCCGCAGGCGGGCAAGGCCCACCGTGAGGGCCACGCTGTCTTTTCCGCCGGAAACGCCCACGCACACCCGGTCGCCGGGCGCGATCATGCCGTATTCCTGAATGGCTTTGCGCATCAGCCCTTCCAGACGCTGCATGGGGCAGCCCCCTTCCATATAATGTATTATAAAGACGGGCGCTCCATGCCGCAAGGGGCAAAGAGGCACTTTTCCCGGTCATTATACCACACACGGGGCAATCTGCACAAACATCACGAAAATTTTTGAAAAAATAGAAAACGAGCAAACGGTAGAATGAGAGAGTATGAGAGAGAATGAGCGAGTGAGCCGGGAATAAATCAAAATAATCGAAAAAAGTGCTTGACGCGGCTTTGACTTTCGGTTATAATCAACCTTGCGCCGATGTGCGCCAAACCGCATTCACGCGCCTTTTGGCACGAAAAGAAAATCAGGAGGAACAGCAAATGAGCACTACTCTCGCCAAACCCGCCCAGACCGAGCGTAAGTGGTATGTGATCGACGCCGCGGGCAAGCCCCTCGGCCGCGTTGCCGCCAAAGCCGCCGTGCTGCTGCGCGGCAAGAACAAGGTCACCTTCACCCCCAATGTGGACTGCGGCGACCATGTCATCATCATCAACTGCGACCAGGCGGTCCTGACCGGCAAGAAGCTGGAGAAGAAGTACTACCGCACCCATTCCGGCTGGATCGGCGGCCTGAAAGAGACCCAGTACAAGACCCTGATGGCTGAGAACAGCGACAAGGCCATGTACGTTGCGGTGAAGGGCATGATCCCCGCCAACACCCTGGGCGCCAAGGCCATGACCCGCCTGCGCTGCTACAAGGGCGCTGAGCACCTGAACGCCGCCCAGAAGCCCGAAGTCTACGAGTTTTAATAGGAGGCAATAGAATATGTACGAGACGAAACCTTATTTCTACGGCACCGGTCGTCGTAAGAATTCCGTTGCCCGCGTTCGCGTCTACACCGGCACCGGCAAGATCACCATCAACGATCGTGACATCGACGATTACTTTGGCCTGGAGACCCTGAAGCTGATCGTTCGTCAGCCCCTGGCTGTGGCCGAGGTCGAAGGCAAGTTCGACATCGTGGTCCGCGTGAACGGCGGCGGCGTTTCCGGCCAGGCCGGCGCCATCCGTCACGGCCTGTCCCGCGCCCTGCTGCAGTACGACGAGAACCTGCGTCCCGCTCTGAAGAAGGCTGGCTTCCTGACCCGCGATCCTCGTATGAAGGAGCGCAAGAAGTACGGCCTCAAGGCTGCCCGTCGCGCTCCGCAGTTCAGCAAGCGCTAAACTTTATCAAA
>NZ_CALXHK010000016.1:0-44580 GCF_944388085.1 Candidatus Allofournierella excrementigallinarum
TCCGCTACGGCATCCTGCCCCAGCTGATGCCCAACTTCGCCTCCACCGCCATCTACCGCTTTGACATCAACCTGCGCGACGCCACCGTGCTGGGCCTGGTGGGCGCGGGCGGCATCGGCGCTCCGCTCATCTTCGCCATGAACGCCTATCGGTGGGAGGAAGCCGGCGCCATTCTGGCCGGCCTCATCGTGCTGGTGCTGATCGTGGAGTGGATCTCCACCAAGATCCGCGTCAAGCTGGCCAGGGGGTAAAAATGGAACAGCGTTTCAAAATTTACTTCACCTCCGACACCCACGGCCACATCTTCCCGGTGAACTACGCCGCGAACCGCCCCGAGGCTTCCGGCCTGCTGAACATGGCTTCGCAGATTGAAAAGGACGGCGACACCCTGGTGCTGGACGGCGGCGACTCGCTGCAGGGCACCCCGCTGGTGCAGTATTATCTGGAGCATCGGGCCCACTGGCCCATCCATCCGGTGGCGGCGGCGTTCAACGCCATGGGGCTGGACTGTTTCACCCTGGGCAACCACGACTTCAACTTCGGCTACGAGGCGCTGGAAGAGTTCCTCGGCGCCATGCACGGCCAGTGCCTGTGCGCCAACGTGCAGGACCTGGGGGGCCGTCTGTCCCTCAAGCCATGGGTTGTGCGCACCCTGGCCAGCGGCCTGCGGGTGGGCGTCACCGGCATCGTCACCGATTTTGTGAACGTGTGGGAGCAGCCCCAAAATCTGGAGCAGCTGCGCGTCACCAACGCCTTTGAGGCGGCCCGCGCCGCCCGGGAGGCGCTGCGCCCTTTGTGCGATGTGTGCGTGTGCATCTACCACGGCGGCTTCGAGGAAGAGCTGGCCACCGGGCGCCTGCTGTCGGACAGCGGCGAGAACGTGGCCTGCCGCATCGCCCGGGAACTTGACTTCGACCTGCTGCTCACCGGCCATCAGCACATGGCGGTGGAAGGGGTGCGGCTGGCGAACGCCTGGGCTGTGCAGCCGCCCGCCAACGCGGGGGTCTGCCTGCGGGTGGAAGGCCGCAGGGAAGGGGGGCGCACCCGATTTGCCTCCCGCTTCCTCCCGGCGGGCGAGACTCATTCCGCCCAGCCCTACGAGGCGCTGCTGGCGCTGGAAAAAGCGGTGCAGAACTGGCTGGACGAGCCCATCGGCACGCTGCAAAGCCCCATCCTGCCGGAAGAAAAGCTGGACGCCGCTTTGCACGGCAGCCGGGTGGCCGCCCTCTTCAACCAGGTGCAGCTGGACGCCACGGGCGCGGACTTCTCCTGCACCAGCCTGGGCAACGACCCGGTGGGCCTCGCCTCGCCGGTGACCATGCGGGGCGTGACCGCCGCTTATCTCTTTGCCAACACGCTGGTGACGCTGGAGGTCACCGAAGAGGTCATCCGCCGGTGTCTTGAACGGTGCGCCGCTTACTTCGAGCTGGAAAACGGCCGGCCCAAGGTGTCCGCCGCGTTTTTGCAGCCCAAGGTGGAACACTATAACTACGATTTCTTTGCCGGGCTGGACTATGCCTTCGACCTGCGCCGCCCGGTGGGCCGGCGGGTGGTGCACCTTGCCCGGCTGGACGGCTCGCCGCTGGGCCCTGGGCCGCTGCGCCTTTGCACCAGCAACTACCGGGCCACCGGCACCGGCGGCTACGAAGTATTGCGGGACTGCCCGGTGCTCTGGCGGGGCAGCGTGGAGCTGCCGGACATGGTGGCCCGCTACATCCGGGACCACAGCCCGGTGGGCCCGCTGGAAAACGCCCGTTTCCAGGTGATGTGGTGAAGCCGGGCTTGACAAACCGCCCGGCTCTGTGGTCTGATGATATAAAAGCAAACTGGAAAAAGGCGGTGAAGTATGGAACGGTTTGAACTGGCCGAAACGCTGGTGCGCCAGGCCGGAGCTGCGCTGCGGCAGGTCCGGCTGGAGGCGGACGCGGTCCGCTGCAAGACCGGCCACCAGGACCTGGTCACCGTCTGGGACCGAAAGACGGAGCGGTTTTTGCGCCGGGGCATCCTGAGCAAGTTCCCCTCCGACGCCATCGTGGGCGAGGAATACCCCGCAGTGAGCACCGCCGCGCCCGGGGCCGTGTGGTACGTCGACCCCATCGATGGCACCACCAATTTCATCAACCAGCACCGCAACTATGCGGTGTCGGTGGGATGCTGGCAGGGGAGCAAACCGCTGTTTGGCCTTGTGCTGGACGTGGAGGCGGACCGGCTCTACCACGCCCGTGCCGGGCAGGGCGCATGGTGCGGCGAAAGGCCGCTGGCGGCTGCGCGGCGGAAAAACGTTTCGGAGCTGCTGCTCTTCACCCCCGACGTGCTGCGCACCTTTTTGCAGCCCGGCCCCGGCAGACAGGACCTGCTGCGGCTGGCGCAGGATGTGCGCGCCGTGCGCAGCATCGGCTCGGTGGCGCTGGAGCTGTGCGCCGTTGCCTGCGGCGAAGCGGACCTGTGCGTTGCCACCCGCTCCTGCCCCTGGGACCACAACGCCGCCCGCATCATCCTGCAGGAGGCGGGGGGAGCCATCGCCTCGCTGAACGGCGCGCCGCTGCCCCTGAACGAGCCCGGCGCCGTGCTGGCGGCGGGCTCGCCCGAAGCGCTGGGCCTGGTGCTGAACGGGTACGGCATGCAATAACACGAAGGAGCCGATGGGAAGACCCCGCCGGCTCCTTTTTGAATGCAAGAAAATACCATCCCGCCGCCGTCGAAGGGCGTTGCGTCCCCGGCGGGGTTATGATAGGGTAGAATTGGCCTAAGGCCGCCGGGCCAGATGGGCCAGCTTTCTGCGCAGGGCGCGCAGGCCGCTTTGCAGGCTGGCGTAGACCCGGCTGGGCTGCACGCCCTCCCGGCGGGCGATCTGCCGGGGCTTTTCCTCCAGAAAATACCGGGCGTAGACCCGCAGCTTCTGCGCGGCGGGCAGGGCATGCAGCGCATCAAAGATCTCCCGCCGCATCATTTTTGCCTCAAAGGCTTCCTCCGGCGTCTCGGGCCAGAAAAGTAGGTCGTTTTCGATGCCGTTCCCATGGTCCAGGGAATACTGGGCCCGATAGCGGTACTTCCGCCGCTGCCAGGCCGCCTCGGCGCGCTCGAAGGCCCGGATGGCCTCGAACACTTCGTCGGATACCTCCACGAATATGTCCGCGGAATAAAGCGTGGGATAAAGCTTGCGCAGATTCACTTCCATAACGACCCTCCCGATGGTCCATCGTGTGTGTACAGGGCGGATCGGGAAGAGGGGGAGAGCGGCAGCGGAAAAGGGGCGCGCCGGCATTATGGATGCAGGTCAGCCGGCACGATGGTGCCGGTGGAAAGGCCGGCGCGGCCCCGCGGGGGCCGGGGCTTTTTTTGGCCGTGCCCCGGCGGCGGGCCCACAGCGGAACGCACCGGCAGCCATGAACGGGCTCCTTTCTCTCAAAAAGCGGCTTTGCATTTTCAGTGTACCGCGCAAAGCCGCGCGGCGCAAGGGATCATCGTGCCGAAAAAAGGAACGATTCAAAACCTTCCGGGAGGTAAAACGGAATGAAATGCTTTCTCACCGGCAACTTCAACAAGGCGAACTCCAACGAGCTGAACCCCGAAAACGGCCTGGTAGAGCGGCTGCGGGCGGCCCTGCCCAACCCCTGCGAGGCGGTCTATGTCTGCTCCGCGCCCAACAGCCCCTCCCTCACCGACCGCTTTGCCAAACAGGCCAAGGCCGGCTTTGAGGCGGCAGGTTTCGCGTTCAGCGTCTTCACCGTGCTGGACCGCCGCAATCAGGACGATACAAAGGCGCTGGTGCAGAAGGCGGACCTGCTGCTTTTTGCCGGCGGCCACGTGCCCACCCAGAACCGATTTTTTCAGCAAATTGCGCTTCGGGATGCGCTGGAAGGCTTCGACGGCGTGATCTTGGGCGTCAGCGCCGGGTCCATGAACTGCTCCGAGGTGGTCTACGCGCCCCCTGAGCTGAAAGGGGAGGCCCTGGACCCCGACTATCCCAGGTATTACAACGGACTGGGCCTGACCAAGGCCATCCTCATCCCTCACTATCAGATTTTAAAGACCGACATCGTGGACGGCCTGCGCCTGATGGAGGACATCGCCTACCCGGACAGCATGGGCAGAAGATTCTACGCCATCATAGACGGCAGCTACATCTATCTGGACACCGCCTCCGGCCGGGAAGAAATCTGCGGCGAATCCTACATCATCGAGAACGGCGTGCTCACGCCGCTCTCCGTTTCGGGCGAGGTCGTGCCCCTGCGCTGAGAACAAAAAACGAGCCATCCCAAAGCCGGGATGGCACGTTTGGCGTCCGGTCAGTTTTTCTGCGCGCGCACCAGCAGCATCATCGGGCGGCGCAGTACGGTCCGCGCGATTTCCCCGGCCTGCCGGTGCCAGCAACAGACAGTTGCTTTATCAGCGGCGTTCGAGATGATATACTGTCTGTAACAGGAGGCGATGAGCATGGAAACAAAAAACGTTATTTATGAGTTAAGGATGAAACGCGGACTATCCCAAAATGAACTGGCGGAAAAAGTGTTTGTTACCAGGCAAGCTGTTTCCCGCTGGGAAAACGGTGAAACCCTTCCCGGCACGGAGACCCTAAAATTGTTGTCAAGCTTGTTTGGAGTGTCGATCAATACCCTGCTGGGTTCTCCGAGAAAACTGATCTGTCAATGCTGCGGAATGCCGCTTGAAGATCCTGTGATGAGCAAAGAGCCAAATGGAGAATGGAACGAGGATTATTGCAAGTGGTGCTATTCAGACGGTCGATTTGCGTATCAGACAAAAGAAGCGCTGCTGGATTATCTTGTTGAACATATGCCAAACCCTGACGGTTTGCAAAATGGGGAAAGGCGCAGACAGTTTGATTTGTACCTTTCTCAGTTGAAACGTTGGAAAAAATAAAAAGAGAGGGGACGCTTGCAGCCGCTTGCTGCTAAAAGCGTCCCCTCTGCACGTTTTATACTTTGATGACCTGTAACTGCTTTTTCATTTACCGCAAGCTATGACAAAATGCTGCCAAAGCGTTGCCAGGTCGGGCCTTGATCCCTCAAAAAGCCAGTCATATCAGGCTTTTCCGGGTTCCTGAAATTATTCCCACTCGATGGTGCCGGTGGGCTTCGGCGTCAGGTCGAAGCAGACGCGGTTCACGCCGGGCACCTCGGCGGTGATGCGCTGGGTGATCTTCTGCAGCAGGGCGAAGGGCACGTCCTCCACGGTGGCGGTCATGGCGTCGCGGGTGTTCACCGCCCGCAGGATCACCGGCCACGCAAACGAGCGCTTGCCGTCCTTCACGCCCACCGACTTGAAATCGGGGATGACGGTGAAGTACTGCCACACCTTGCCCTCCAGGCCTGCCGCGGCAAACTCTTCCCGCAGGATGGCGTCCGACTCCCGCACCGCCTCAAGGCGGTCGCGGGTGATGGCCCCCAGGCACCGCACGCCCAGGCCGGGGCCGGGGAACGGCTGGCGGTAAACCATGCCGTCCGGCAGGCCAAGCGCCTTGCCCACAACGCGCACCTCGTCCTTGAACAGCAGTTTGAGGGGCTCCACCAGCTGGAACTGAAGGTCCTCCGGCAGACCGCCCACGTTGTGGTGGGCCTTCACGCCGTCGCTTTCCAGGATGTCCGGGTAGATCGTGCCCTGCGCCAGGAACTCGATGCCCTCCAGCTTCCTCGCTTCCTCCTCAAACACGCGGATGAACTCAGCGCCGATGATTTTCCGCTTCTGCTCGGGCTCGGCCACACCCTCCAGCTTGTTCAAGAAACGGTCGATGGCGTCCACATACACCAGGTTGGCATCCATCTGGTTGCGGAACACCTCCACCACCTGTTCCGGCTCGCCCTTGCGCAGCAGGCCGTGGTTCACATGGACGCACACCAGCTGCTTGCCGATCGCCTTGATGAGCAGCGCGGCCACCACCGAGGAGTCCACACCGCCCGACAGGGCCAGCAGCACCTTTTTGTCGCCCACCTGCTCCTGGATCTCACGCACCTGCTCCTCAATAAAGGCCGCTGCCAGTTCCGCCGTTGTGATACGGGCCATGTCGTCGGGACGTTTGATGTTCTCCACTGTTGTATCTCCTTTTCTGTAGATTCAATGCTCCGTGCCGTGCCTTGTGCGCCTTTCGGCCCGCAGGCCGCCTTTTCCCTTTCACTATACCACAGGAACCGACTATATTCAACGCCATTCCCGCCTCACAGTGCGGCAAAAAGCGCCCCCATCAGCGGGGCCGCCGCCAGCATCACCAGCGAGAAGGCGAGGGAAGACACCGACACCAGCGTCGCCCGCTGGGCCGAAGGCACCATCCCGTTCAGCGCCACGTCGCTGCGCACGTCCAGCAAGTCGTCCAGCATGCCGGCCAGAAAGCCCCCGGCAAAGGCGGCGGGAAGGGAAGGGGCGGCGGCCAGCATCGCGCCGGCAAACACCCCGCCCGCGCACAAAAGCGCCAGTGAGCGAAAGCCAAGGCCTTCGGCAAACCTTGCGGCCTGGGCGCCCAGCGTGCCGCTCAAAGACAGGACGAACAGGGCGGGCCCCAGCCACCCGGCGGGCAGGCCCAGGGCGGGCAGCCGCGCCTGCAGCAGATACAGCAGCATGGTGGCTACGGCCCCCACAGCGGCGTTGCAGAGCATCAGCCGCAGCGCCTTCGGGCTGTGGAGGATGAACGCGGCGCTTTCCCGCACCGCTGTGCGGATGCGGCTGACAGCGCCGCCGGTGGGAACTTCCCGTTCCGGCTCCCGCAGCGCCAGCGCCGGCAGAAGGCCCGCCAGCGCCAGGGCAAGGTCCACCCCATAGGCCGCCCGGGGGCCCAGCCACAAGGCGAACCCGGCGCACAGGGTGGCCAGCGCTGTGCCCACCCGCCACAGCGTCAGATCGTTGACGGCAAACTGCTGATAAGCCTCCTCCCGGCCGCACATCTTCAGGCTTTCATACGCCAGCGCCTCCCGGGAGCCGGAGGCGAAGTTATAGCCCAGGGCGCTCAGGGCCATGGCGAGGCAGACGCCGGCCATCGAGCGGGACAGCAGCATGGCAGCGCTGGCCGCCGCGAACATGCACTGGCTGGCCACCATGGAACGCTTGCGGCCGAACGCGTCGGCAATGACCCCGGAGGGCACTTCGAACAAGAAGCTGACGAAGTGGAACACGCCCTCCGCAAAGCCGATCTCGGCCAGGGAGAACCCCCGCGCCGCCAGCAGCGCCACCCAGGACGCGCCGGCGATCTGCAGGCTGCTGATGGCCGTGACGGCATACAGCCTGCGAAGCTGCTGTTTGATTTTGAACATAAAAAATCTCCTTTCCTCACAGTGGTCTGCAAGCAAAAGGAGACAGAGCGCAAATTTTAAAAAGCCGGGCAAAACCCGCGTCAAAAAACGGTCTCGGCCTTCAAAAAGGGCGCACTATCCCCTTTGAAGGCAAAAACAGTGCCTTTTCTCAGCTGGACGTTGGGGAATTTCCAGAACATCCGTGCGCCCTCCTTTCCTGTTTTCTGCCCCGAATTATAGCACGCCCCGCCGCCCCGGGTCAAGGGGGCAGGCGGGCGCGCCGCCGGCATAAATGACCGACCGCCCCGTGTATCCGCGAGGCAGGGGAGCGGCTGAAAACAGGCTGTTTCCATGCTCTCGGAAGTATGGTAGAATAGACGCAACGGAGCGATAATTTACGGAGGGGATATTGTATATTGGATAGTAAAAGGATAAAGGAAATGCTGTTTGCGCCAGGTGCGGATTTGTGCGGTATCGCAAGTAAGGCGGGAAAGCCCTAAAACGGCTTCCCGCCCATTTCGATTTTGAGAGAGGAGCGATTTATTATGCCGCAGCATGTAACCGTTGTAAATTATGACCCGGAATGGCCGTCAAACTATGCGCGGGAGCGGGGCTGCATTGCCGAAATACTGAAAGACAACTGCATTTCCATCTACCATATTGGAAGTACATCTGTTCCGGGCCTGCCCGCCAAACCGGTTATCGATATTATGGCAGTCGTTAGAAGCCTTGAGGAAGTAGACAGGGCTGCGGAAAAGTTTTCCGCCATCGGTTATGAATCTCTCGGTGAATTTGGAAT
Source organism: Candidatus Allofournierella excrementigallinarum (assembly GCF_944388085.1). Taxonomy (NCBI): domain Bacteria; kingdom Bacillati; phylum Bacillota; class Clostridia; order Eubacteriales; family Oscillospiraceae; genus Allofournierella; species Candidatus Allofournierella excrementigallinarum. Next base: position 8,038 of record NZ_CALXHK010000016.1, read on the forward strand.
AGCAGGCAGGCGTTATCTTCGCAAAGGCGGGGATGAACGAACCCATCAAATTCATGTTTTTCAGGCGGACGATTGGAACAATATCGGGCGGCACCTCGCATTCCGGGACTATATGCGTGCCCATGAAAAAGAGCGGGACGAATACGCAAAAATCAAAAAAGACCTTGCACAAGAGTTTCCCTATGATATAGATGGATATTGTGATGGAAAAGAGAGTTTTGTTCGTGAGATGGAAGAACGTGCGCTTGCTCAATACGATGGGGCGTGGGATAAATTGTATATTGCCGCGCGGAAGGTACAGTATGAAAGAAAACTCTCTCCAGCGATGGAGGCTGGGAGTGTTTCTGCCGCGATTCTTTCAGCAAAAGGGAACATCTATACCGGCGTTTGCATTGATACGGCTTGTTCATTGGGAATGTGTGCGGAAAGAAATGCGATTGCAAATATGATAACAAACGGGGAAAGCCAAATCATAAAAATAGCCGCTGTCATGCCGGATGGAAAAGCAGGCATGCCGTGTGGAGCCTGCCGGGAATTTATGATGCAGCTGGATAAAGCGGCGGGAGAAATAGAAGTCCTGCGCGACTATGAAACAAAACAGGTGGCGAAGCTGAAAAACCTGATTCCTGATTGGTGGAAGTAAGCCCGCAAGCCGGAGCGCAGGGCGAGGGACGGGTGTTTTCACATACGCCCTGCCCGCGGCAACGGCGGCAGGGCGTATAACACACTGCGCGTTGCGCCGCAAAGCGTGTGGCAAAAGGGGGCCGTCGCCGCAGGCAGCGCAGGATAACATGGGCCGAGGCCTCATCAAAAAAAGGCCCCGGCGGCTTCCGGGGCCTGGGCTTTCTAAAGCATTTACAGGGCAGATATCAGCGCATAAATATTGTTTGCCTATTTTCCATATTGCGCACCCCTCTATCCAGTAATTCCAAACCATATAAATAGCGCCACACCTACCAGCCCTAACACAATGCCCACCTGAATATATGGCTTTTCCTCATATTTATCGTATTTATAAAATAACCGGGCAGCTCCACCAATAAACAGAAGTGCAAGACTTCCCTTCCATGCCGGATTTCCTTTAATGAGACACATAATTGTCAAAACTTGTGTAGCAGCTATCATAAAATCCAATGCTTCACTTTTTGAATGAGTATCTATCTGCTCATCACGTTCATCCTTTATTGGTCTTTGTCTCGGCGGCTGTTTCATATCACAATTCCCTCCTAATTTTTAGATTCGTAATACATAAAAGTGAAAATTTCAGCAAACAATGAAATGGCAAAGGCAAATGCCAATCCTACGCCCATCGCAATAAACCCTTCGTAACCAGAAACCTTCCCCATTATCAGCAAAGCAAGCATAAGCGCGAACGATATGATCTGCGTAAGCCGGAAAGACTTGCTTTTGGATTTCAGCGCAATCAGGCGGTTCCTTTCGTCCAGTTCTTCCAGCTTATCCTCTTTGGCCATCCGCTGCGATATGCTTCGCATGATTGAACCAAATCCCAGAACAAATAACGCCGCTATCAGGATGATGGAATTTATATCAAAGTCCTGCCGCATCATGCTTGTTATCAGATTCAGCAAGCCCAATGCCACCATGAAAACACCTGAAGCAAATACCTTTTTGTTATAAATCTTCATATTGCTTATCCTCCCATTCTTTGTTTTCTTTTAAGCAACATAAATCCTCAACCGTCACACCAAATACCTGCGCCAACCTGTAAGCAAGCATAAGAGACGGGCTGTATTGTTCCTTTTCGATCGAGATAATTGTTCTTGACGAAACATGAACCAGATCAGCCAACTGCTGCTGTGTCATTTTCGCCGCGGTTCTTAATTCCTTTACCCTGGTTTTCATGCACTCTCTCCCATAAACATGAAGCTCGCTTCTTATGAAGGTAACTTCATGTTATCATACAAATATAGCATTGTCAACTAAAATATGAAGTTAACTTCACATCGTTTTGCATAGCAAAACCCCGCCGAACAGTCAATGGTAAAATGAACGGCTGTGCGCCGCCCTTGACTGCCTGACAGGGCTTTGCTTTCTTCTCTCGATACGACTTTGCAAAAGGCGCTTGCGGCCTCAAAAAAGGCTTGAAATCAAGGCTTTTTGAGGTTCCTGCATCACTCGAACTCCACCGTTGCGGGGGGCTTGCCGGTGCAGTCGTAGAGCACGCGGTTCACGTGGGGCACCTCGTTCACGATGCGGCTGGTGGCCCTGGCCAGCACCTCCCAGGGCAGGGGGGCCGCCTCGGCGGTCATGAAGTCGGCGGTGGCAACGGCCCGCAGGGCGACGGCGTAGTCGTAGGTGCGCTCGTCGCCCATCACACCCACGCTGCGCATGTTGGTCAGCGCCGCGAAATACTGGCCCAGGCCCTTGTGGGCGCCCGCGGCCTCCACTTCCTCGCGGTAGATGGCGTCCGCCTGCTGCACGATCTTCACCTTTTCGGGGGTCACCGCGCCGATGATGCGCACGGCAAGGCCCGGGCCGGGGAAGGGCTGGCGGCTCACCAGATACTCAGGGATGCCCAGCTCGCGGCCGGCCTGACGCACCTCGTCCTTGAACAGGTCGCGCAGGGGCTCCACGATTTCCTTGAAGTCCACATAGTCGGGCAAGCCGCCCACGTTGTGGTGGCTCTTAATGACCGCGCTCTCGCCGCCAAGGCCGCTCTCCACCACGTCGGGGTAGATGGTGCCCTGCACCAGGAAGTCCACGGTGCCGATCTTCTTGGCCTCTTCCTCAAAGACGCGGATGAACTCCTCGCCGATGATCTTGCGCTTTTTCTCCGGCTCTTCTACCCCGGCCAGCTTGTCGTAGAAACGCTGCTGGGCGTTCACGCGGATGAAGTTCAGATCATAGGGGCCTTCGGGGCCGAACACGGACTCCACCTGGTCGCCTTCGTCCTGGCGCAGCAGGCCGTGGTCCACGAACACGCAGGTGAGCTGCTTGCCCACCGCCTTGGCCAGCATGACGGCGGCAACGGAAGAATCCACGCCGCCGGAGAGAGCGCACAGCACCTTGCCGCTGCCGATCTTGGCCCGCAGAGCGGCCACGGTGTCTTCCACGAAGGAGTCCATCTTCCAGTCGTTGCCGCAGCCGCAGACGTTGTGCACGAAGTTGGAGATCATCTGCGCGCCCTGCTGGGTGTGCAGCACTTCCGGGTGGAACTGCACCAGATACAGCCCCCGGGCCGCATCCTCGGCGGCGGCCACAGGGCAGCCGGCGGTGTGGGCGGTGACGGCAAAGCCCGGCGCGGGGGCTTCGATGTAGTCGTTGTGGCTCATCCAGCAGACGGTGCTCTCGCTCACGCCCTGGAACAGCTTGGAGGAGGTGTTCACGAACACCTCGGTCTTGCCGTATTCCCGCTCGGCGGCGCGGCTCACCTTGCCGCCCAGCACATGGCTCATCAGCTGCGCGCCGTAGCAGATGCCCAGCACGGGGACGCCCATCTCGAACAGTTCCCTGCCGATGGTGGGGGAGTCCGGCAGGTACGCGCTGTTGGGCCCGCCGGTGAGGATGATGCCCGCGGGCTTTTTCTCCCGCACGGCCTCAAAGGCCTTTTTATAGGATACGATCTCGGAATACACGCAGCTTTCGCGCACGCGGCGGGCGATCAGCTGGTTATACTGCCCGCCGAAGTCCACCACTAAAATGGTCTGCGCCATGGATTGCCCCTCCTTATCACGTTTGTGGATGTGCACAAGAAATTCAGCTTATTATAGCACATGTTGACGAAGGAGAAAAGCGCCGCGCCGCATTTTTCGCTGCCAAACGCAAAAAAATCCCCGGCCGGGCGGCCGGGGAAGGGAAGCGGTCACTTTTCGCGGTAGACGCTCACGCTGGGGAAGGCGAACTCGCAGCCCGCCTGCTCCATCAGGCCCATCAGGTCCAGGTCCACTTCTTCCTGGATCTTCAAAAAGTCCGCCAGCGCGCCGGTCTTGGCGTAGTACTGCACCAGGACGTTCAGGCTGGAATCGCCGAAGCCGGTGAACTGCACCCGCACGCTGTCTGCCCAGACGTCCTCCCGGGCGGCGAGCATGGCGCGGATGGACTCCATCAGCGCTTCCAGCTGGGCGCGGGTGGCGCTGTAGGTCACGCCCAGGGTGAACTTTGCCAGCCGCTTGTTGATGCGGCTGTAGTTGGTCAGCGCCTCGTTCACCAGCACGCTGTTGGGGATCACCAGCTGGGCGTTCTCCAGCGTGCGGATGCGGGTGGATCGGAAGGCGATGTCCTCCACTTCACCCTCGCCCACGGTGGTCTTGATCCAATCGCCGATGGCGAAGGGCTTTTCAAACAGGATCATCACGCCGCCCATGAAGTTGGTGGCGTAGTCCTTTGCGGCGAGGCCCAGGGTCAGGCTGACCACGCCGAGGCTGGCGATGAGGCTGGCCACAGGCACGCCCACCTCTTCCAGCACCATCAACACCGCAAAGGTGATGACCACGCCTTTCAGCAGGCGGTTGATGAAGCTGGTCACAGTGGGGTCCATCTCAAGGGCAAGCCCGCCCTGCACCCGCTGCACCATCAGCGGACCGATGTCGCTGGCGCCCACAAACCCCCAGGCCAGCATGGCGATGAGGTTGATGTTCAGCAGTTTGTCGAACCAGGGGTCCAGCATGGCACTGTACTGCGGGGGCAGCGGCAGTGCCAGCAGCGCGAAATACAGGCCGATGGACCACACCAGCACCGGCAGGGGCTTGGCAAAGCCGCGCACAAAAATGAACAGCACCTTTTTGGCGCGCTTTTCGGATTTTTTTATCAGCCACGGAGCGATCTTGTAGCGCACCACGCGGCTGACCAGATAGCACGCGGCAAACAGCCCGACACAGATGGCCAGCTGCACCAGCGAGCCGGGATTTTCGGCATAATAAGTCGTAAAGACGTCCAGCATTTGCAACATCCTTTTCAGTTGGAATGGGGAAAGCCCGAGCATATTATACCACGCCCCCTGCCTGTTTGGCAAAGATATGCCGCAGCAAAAAATATGCAGCGGATGCGGGAAATTTGCCCGCACCGCTTGCAAAACGGCAAAGGCGCGCTATAATGATAGCAGAAAGTCTGTTTCAGGGCGGGGTGAAATTCCCCACCGGCGGTAAAGCCCGCGACCACCCTTTCGGGTGCTGATCCGGTGAGATTCCGGAGCCGACGGTAAAGTCCGGATGAAAGAAACGGAAGCTGCTCCAATGCTTTTGATTCGCCCTGCTGTATATCGGCAGGGCGTTTTTGTTTGCACGGGGCACATCTCCCGGTTCCAACTGTTGCCGGCTTTCGAAAAATATCTTTTTGAAAGGCCGGCTTTGTCTGCCGGCCGGGAGGGAATCATTATGGAAACCAAAGCAAAAGCTCGTCCTATCCGCCTGCGCGCCCTTGTGGTCACCGCGATGCTGTCCGCTGTGGGCTGTGTGCTCATGATGCTGGACTTCCCACTGCCCATGCTCATCCCCAGCTTCGTCAAGATGGACGTCTCCGAGCTGCCGGCGCTGCTGGCGGCCTTCAGCCTGGGGCCGGTCTCCGGCGTGGTGGTGTGCCTGATGAAGAACATCCTGGCCGCCATCTTCCACGGCTCCACCCTGGGCATCGGCGAGGTATGCAACTTCTTGATGGGCGCGGTGTTCACCGGTGTGGCCGGTCTCATCTATAAGCACAGCAAGACCCGCAAGATGGCGGTCATCGCCGCTCTGGTGGGCGCTGTGGCCATGGCCGTGGCCAGTGTGCCGGTCAACTTCTTCTTCAGCTACCCGGTCTACGCCGCGGCTTTCGGCGGTATGGAAGCCATCATCGGCGCCTACCAGGCCATCAACCCGAACATGACCAGCCTGCTGGGCTGCCTCATCGTGTTCAATATGCCCTTCACCCTGGCCAAGGGCCTGCTGGTGTCGCTGCTCACCTTCCTGGTCTACAAGCCTCTCAGCCCCATTCTTCACGGCCGCCATTGACAAGGGCGGAAGGGTGTGTTATACTCACCCTTGCAAATTGAATAGCAACTTATCAAGAGTGGCGGAGGGAACAGGCCCTGTGAAGCCCGGCAACCTGCATTTGTAAGGTGCCAAATCCTGCGGGAAACCGAAAGATAAGCGTTCAGACGCTCAGGAGCTTTTCGGCCCCTGAGCGTTTTTTGTTTCCGACGGGTTGCTTTCCAATTTAAATAAAAAAGGAGAGCAACCCAAAATGGCAAAACGTTTCTTCACTTCCGAATCCGTCACCGAAGGGCATCCGGACAAAATCTGCGACCAGATCAGCGACGCGGTGCTGGACGCCATCCTCGCCGAGGACCCCGGTGCGCGGGTGGCCTGCGAGACCACCTGCTCCACCGGCCTTGTGCATGTGATGGGGGAGATCACCACCAGCTGCTATGTGGACATCCAGTCCATCGCCCGGGAGGTCATCCGGGACATCGGCTACACCCGCGCCAAATACGGCTTTGACGCCGACACCTGCGCCGTGCTCACCAACATCGACGAGCAAAGCCCGGACATCGCCCTGGGCACCAACGACGAAGTGGGCGGCGCGGGCGACCAGGGCATGATGTTCGGCTACGCCTGCGACGAGACCGCGGAGCTGATGCCCCTGCCCATCAGCCTGGCCCACAAGCTGGCCCTGCGCCTCACCGAGGTGCGCAAGAGCGGCCTTTTGCCCTATCTGCGGCCGGACGGCAAGAGCCAGGTCACCGTGGAGTACGACGGCGACACCCCCGTGCGGGTGGACGCGGTGGTCATCTCCAGCCAGCACAGCCCCGAGGTGGATATGGACACCCTGCGCAAGGACGTGATGGAGCAGGTCATCGCCCCGGTCATTCCGGCGCAGCTGCTGGACGAAAACACCAAGTATTTCATCAACCCCACCGGCCGTTTTGTGGTGGGCGGGCCTCAGGGCGACTCCGGCCTCACCGGCCGCAAGATCATCGTGGACACCTACGGCGGTTACGCCCGCCACGGCGGCGGTGCCTTCAGCGGCAAGGACCCCAGCAAGGTGGACCGCAGCGCCGCTTACGCCGCCCGCTGGGTGGCAAAGAACATCGTGGCGGCCGGCCTTGCCCGCCGCTGCGAGGTGGAGCTGGCCTACGCCATCGGCGTGGCCGAGCCGGTGAGCATCCTGGTGGACACCCAGGGCACCGGCAAGGCGGCGGACGAGGCGCTGGAGGCGGCGGTGCGCAAGGTGTTCGACCTGCGCCCGGCGGCCATCATCCGGGAACTGGGCCTACGCCGGCCCATCTACCGCCAGACCGCGGCCTACGGCCATATGGGCAGGGAAGACCTGGACCTGCCCTGGGAGAAGTGCAACAAGGCCGAGGCGCTGAAAGCGGCCCTTGCCTGAAAATAAAAGAACTGCCCGGAGCGCATCGCTTCGGGCAGTTTTCTCATGGCAAAGAAAAAGCCGGTCTCAAACGAGACCGGCGGGTTGCAGGTTTATCAGATAGCGCGGGTGACCTTGCCCGAGCGCAGGCAACGGGTGCAGGCGTAGATGTACTTGGGGGAACCGTCTACGATAGCCTTAACACGCTTCACGTTGGGCTTCCAGGTCCGGTTGGAACGACGATGGGAATGGGACACCTGGATGCCGAAGGAAACGCCCTTGCCACAACAATCACACTTTGCCATTTGCTGCACCTCCTCGTATTTAAGTCGCCAGAATATAATAGCAGACCCGAAGGCAAAATGCAAGCGTTTTTTAAAAATATCTGGCCGAAGGGCCGGAAAATGCGCGTTCTGCCTTGTGCCGCGCCGCCAAACAAAGTATAATAAATCCAAATGCGCCGTGTTTTGCCGCCTGCCGGGCGGCGCGGCGGACCAGAATGGAAAGGCGGATTTTTTTCTATGGGCCTGATCGATAAACGAATGCTTTTGGTGTGGCTGATGCGGGCGCTGGTCATGCTGGTGGCCATCCCCGTGCACGAGGCGGCCCACGCCCTGGTCAGCGCAAAGCTGGGCGACACCACCGCCAGGGACCGGGGCCGGCTCACCCTCAACCCCATAGCCCACTTCGATCTGCTGGGCGCTTTGTGCATGATCTTCACCGGCATCGGCTGGGCCAAGCCCGTGCCCACCTATGCCTCCCGCTTCAAAAACCCCAAGGCGGGCATGGCGCTCACCGCGGCGGCGGGCCCGGCGGCCAATCTGCTGGTGGCCTTCGTGGCGGTGCTGCTTTATAAAATATTGTATTATTTTCTGCCCGCAAGCGTGGCTGTGAATTTTGTGCTGCTGTTTTTGGAATACATGGCCAGCATCAACACCATGCTGGCGGTGTTCAACCTGCTGCCGGTGCCGCCCTTCGACGGCAGCCGCATCGTCACGGTGTTCCTGCCCCAGCGCACCTATTTCAAGCTGATGCAATATGAGCGCTATATCTTCATCGCCGTGTTCCTGCTGTTGTTCCTGGGCTTTTTGGACGGGCCGCTCTATCTGCTGAACAACGCCGCGTGGGACTTCCTGATGTGGGCCACCTCCTTTGTGGACAAAGCGGTGTTCGCCCTGGCGGGCGTCAGCGTGTGAGCGGCAAAAGAAAGGAACGCAATGGAAAGTCTTACCTTTAAACTGGAGGAGTTCGAGGGCCCGCTGGACCTTCTGCTCTATCTGGTGGGCAAAAACAAGATGGATCTGCACGAGATCGCCATCCTGGACCTGATCGACCAGTACACCGCCGTCATCAACACCCTGACGGACCACCGGCTGGACGTGGCCAGCGAGTTCATCGAGATGGCGGCGCGCCTGGTGCAGATGAAGAGCTTCCTGCTGCTGCCCCGCAGCGAGGAGGCCGAGCGCTTCAAGCAGGAGCTCACCGGCCAGCTCATCGAATACAGCGCCTGCAAAGAGATCGCCGCCCGCATGGGCGCGATGGCCGCCGCCACCTTCACGGCGGTGCGAACGCCCATGGAGGTGGAGCTGGACAACACCTATGCCCTGCGCCACGACGCATCCCTTTTGCGGCAGGCGTGGTTCGGCCTGATGGGGCGCAGCCGCCGCAAGGCCGCCCCCAGCGCCGAGCGGTTCGAGCCGCTGGTCACCGCGCCCTTCGTGTCGGTGGCAAGCCGGGTGGTGCATGTTTTGCGCAGCCTGGTCACCGGCAGGGCGCGCAGGCTGCGCAGCCTGTTCTCGCCCTCGGGCAGCCGCAGCGAGACGGTGGCCACCTTTCTGGCCGTGCTGGAACTGGTGCGCGCCGGGCGCATCACCATCGCCGACGACGAGACCCTTGCCGTGCGGCGGGGCAAAACCACCCACCGGGAGGAATGACGGATGGAATTGAAAGAATGCATGGGCGCGGTGGAGGCAATGCTTTTTGCCCACGCCGAGCCGGTGAGCGCCGGGCGCCTGGCCCAGGCGCTGGATATGGACGAGGGCACGGTGGAGCGGGTGCTCTGGGCCTTGCAGGACGAGTATGACCGCCCTGCCCGCGGCCTGCAGCTGCTGCATCTGGAGGATAAATGGCAGCTGGCCACCAAAAACGCCTGGGCCGGGCCGGTGAAGAACATTCTGGACACCCGCCGCAACACCCCTTTGAGCCAGGCGGCGCTGGAGGTGCTGGCCATCATCGCCTACAACCAGCCGGTCTCCCGGGGCTTTGTGGAGCAGGTGCGCGGCGTGGATTCTTCCTCCACCGTGGCAAAGCTTCTGGAAAAGGGCCTCATCGAGGAAGCGGGCCGTCTGGACCTGCCGGGCCATCCCGTCAGCTTTGCCACCACCGACACCTTCCTGCGCACCTTCGGGCTGGAAAGCCTGGCCCAGCTGCCGCCGCTGCACGACGACGAACTGCCGCTGGAGCAGCTGGCTGCCGCCGGCGAACTGCCCGGGAACACCCAGCCGCCCGCGGAGGGGGCCGAAGTTTAAATGGCCGCCCTGTGGATGATCGTCCGCATCCTTTTGTGGGTGCTGGCGGTGCTGCTGGGGCTGGCGGCGCTGGCGCTGTTCGTGCCCCTCACCGCCGAGCTGCGGGCGGACGAAACAGGCTTCGCGGCATGGCTGCGGGTGCTGTTCGTGCGGATAAAGCTCTATCCCCGCCCGCAAAAAGAGGAAAAGCCCCGGCCCGAAAAGCGCAAGCGCAAAAAAGAGAAAACGCCCGCGCCGAAGACAAAGCCTTTCCCGGAGGCGGCGCCCGACCGGAGCGCGCCGCAGGCGGCCCCCGAAAGCGAGCCGCCCGAAAAAGAAAAGCCTGCCTCAAAGGCGGCTCCGGCGCCCGGCCCCGCCCCGGAAAAGAAGGCGAAGGCCGCGGCGGCCCAAAGCCCCTCCCTGGCGGATAAGCTGCCCAAAGACCTGGACCGCACCCTGGCCCTCGTCTCCACGGCGGGAGGCGCTGTGCGCCGGCTGCTGGCGGGGCTCACGGTCCATGACGTCAACGCCTTTCTGCCGGTTCACAAGGACTCGGCGGCGGACACCGCCCTGGCGGTGGGCCGCATCTGGGCCGCGGTGGGCGCGGGCCTTGGCGCTTTGCAGAACTTCATCCGCATCCGCCCCGGCCAGATCACCGTCCAGCCGGACTACACCGGCGGCGAGGAGAGAAACGCAAGTTTCTCTTGCAAGATCACCGGCTGTTTGTTTATAATGGTATCAGTGGGAATTTGGGCGTTTCGCCGCCTGAAGGAACAAAAGTTCCTCTGACCCAGAACGAAAGAAAGGGGCCCTGCGCCCCGGAAGGAGAACCACATGGCAGAACGGCAGTTGGAAGGCTTGATGAGCGTCACGCTGGAAAAGATCAAGGAGATGACAGGCTCCAACACCATCATCGGCGAGCCCATCCGGGTGGACGGCGCCACCATCCTGCCGGTGTCCAAGGTGACCTTCGGCTTCGCGGGCGGCGGCTCCGATTTCGGCGCCAAGACCACCAAGGAACTGTTTGGCGGCGGCACCGGCGCGGGCGTGTCGGTCACGCCGGTGGCCTTCCTCATCATCAAAGACGGCAACGTGCGCACCGTGCAGCTGGCCGACCCCTCCAGCACGGTGGACCGGGCGCTGAACATGCTGCCCGAACTGGTGGATAAGCTCGGCGGCATGCTGGGCAAAAAAGAGAACGCCGAGCCCGGTGGCGAGGCGTCCCAGGAGCAGGAGTAAAAAAAGCCGGGGGTGGCTGAAACGCGGCGCACAAATGCGCGCCGGGTCCGGCCGCTCCCTTTGTGCATCACGAGCAAAACAGGAAAGGGAATTCGATACGCATGGCATTGGAACGCATTCAGAAAGTCATGGCCGAACAGGGCCTTTGCAGCCGGCGCGCCGCCGAGCAGATCATTCTGGAAGGCCGGGTCAAGATCAACGGCCACCCGGCCCGCCTGGGCGACAAGATGGACGTGAACCGCGACACGATGATGATCGACGGCGAGCGCATCCGCCTGGTCAAAAAGCAGGAGTATCACTACCTGATGCTCCACAAGCCCCGGGGCTTCGTCACCACCACCAGCGACGAGCGGGGCCGCAAAACGGTGATGGACCTGCTGGCAGACTACCCCGTGCGGGTGTTCCCGGTGGGGCGCCTGGATAAAGACAGCGAGGGCCTTCTGCTGCTCACCAACGACGGCGGCTTTGCCAACCTGATGATGCACCCCTCCCACGGGGTGAGCAAGCTCTACCGGGTCACGGTGCACCCCCGCGCGGACGAGGGCCAGGTGGTGGCCCTGAGCAAGGGCGTCACCCTGGACGACGGCACCACCACCCAGCCCGCCGTGGTGAACGTGGTGGTGGACGAGCCGGGCCGCACCGTGCTGGAAATGACCATCAAGGAGGGCAAGAACCGCCAGATCCGCCGCATGTGCGAGGCGGTGGGCCTGGAAGTGGTGCGCCTGCGCCGCAGCGCCATGGGCGCGGTGAAGCTGGGCATGCTCCAGCCGGGGCAGTATCGGGAGCTTACCAAGAGCGAGGTGGCCGCCCTGCGGGCCGCCGCCCAGAAGGGCAGGGCCCGGGCCCGCACCCAGGCCAGCCAGGAGGCCGCCGCGCGCCGCGCGGCCCGCGCCGAAGGCCCCCGCAAGGCTGGCGCGGGACGGCGCCGTCTGGCAAAAAGCGAGTGAGTTTGTCTCATTTGCCGATTTTGTTGTACTATGCTGGCGGCAGGCGAAAAGATGTTGTTATCCTTTTGTCAAAGTAGTATAATAAACCTGAATTTGTAGAGAAGATTGTATATGAAAAAAGCAGAAGGAATCTGTTCTGTGATAGGGAGCCTTGTAGGTGCAATAGGAACCGGAGTAGCTATTTACTTTACTGGAAGCGTTTGGTGTTCAATTATAGGATTTTTAGGTTTTATGCTTGGTGACCGAATTGGAAAAGTAATCGACAATTCTAAAGAGGAATAAGTTCCAGTTAGTTAAACAAATAAATCCTAATTTGTGAATAAAAAGCGAAGGCGGCAACCGCGTTTTCGTTGCAATGAAACAGGAGGGTCAATTATGGCGAAAGAAAAGCTGGGCACAGGCGAGATCTTATCGGCGTTCTTCGACGACGGCGTTTACACCCCGCTGCTGGCATCCGGCACGGTGGAGGTGGCCCACGGCTGCGCCGGCGGGCAGCCGGTATACGCGGTGTGCCAGAACGGCGGCGCGCTCACCGTGAAGGATGTGGAAAAGCAGATCAAGGCCCTTGAGATGGCCTGCCTCACCGGCAACCCGGTGGTCACCTTCTACGACGCTGCGGGCGCGAAGCTGGACGAAGGCCTGGACGTGCTCACCGCCGCCTCCCGGCTGAACGCCGCCATCGCCAGGGCCTCCGGCGTGGTGCCGCAGGTGGCCGTTGTGGCGGGCGTCTGCGGCGCCACCGCCGCCCTGGCCGCCGCCAGCGCCGACGTGTGCATCATGGCCGAAGGGGCCGAGCTGTTCTTTACCGCCCCCTTCACCAGCGCGGCCCACGGCGACAAGCTGCCCGGCGCGGGCAGCGCGGCCTTCGCCGCCAGGGCGGGCGTTGCGGCCCTCACCGCGAAGACGGCCGCCGAGGCTGCCGCCCTGGCCGCCCGGGTGGTCACCCTGCTGCCCGGCAACAACCTGGCGGGCCCCTCCGTGTTCGAGTTCGAGGCGCCTTCCGCCGCGCCCGACTTCGCCAAATACGATGCCGAAAAGGCCGTGGCCGCCCTGGTGGACGAGGGCAGCGCCATCGAGCTGTTCAGCGCCTTCGGCAAAAACGTCTACACCGCCCTCGCCACCGTGAACGGCAACGCCGTGGGCGTGGTGGCCACCAGGCCCGAGGGCCTGTGCCGCGTCTGCGTGGACAAGGCTGCCCGTCTGGTGCGCCTGTGCGACGCCTTCAGCATCCCCGTGGTGACCGTGGTCAACAGCGAGGGCTTCGTGCCCAGCGCCAGCGAGGACGAAGCGGGCGGCATCCGCGCCGCCGCCCGCCTGGCCGGTACTTATGCCGACGCCACCACCGCCAAGGTGGCCCTGCTGGCGGGCAAGGCCGTGGGCCCTGTCTACACCGCCCTGGCGAGCGCCGACCTGCGGCTGGCCGTCGCCGGCTGCACCGTGTCCGCCCTGGACCCGATGGCTGCCGCCCGCGTGCTGTATAAAGAGGAACTGGAGGCCAGCGACAACCTGGCCGCCGCCACTGCCGCCAGGGCCGCCCAGTACGCCGCCAGCGAGTGCAGCGCCCAGGCCGCCGTGGCCGCCGGCGCCGCGGACCTCGTGGTGGACGCCGCCGGCGCCCGCGCCGCGCTGGTGAACGCGCTGGACATCCTGGCCAGCAAGCGGGCCCAGCGCCTGCCCAAGAAGCACGGCAACATGGCCCTGTGATGCAAAGAACGACGCGTCATATCCATTGATATAGGAGGAACACGGACTATGAAACACTACACCATCACCGTCAACGGCACTCCGTACAATGTGACCGTGGAGGAGACCGCCGCCGGCGCCGCTCCCGCCCCTGTGGCCGCCCCCGCGCCCAAGGCTGCTCCCGCTCCCGCGCCCAAGGCCGCCGCTCCGGCTGCCGCTGGCTCCGTGGCTGTGAACGCCCCCATGCCCGGCACCATCCTGGACGTGAAAGTGGCTCCCGGCGCCGCTGTGAAGGCGGGCGACGTGCTGGTCATCCTGGAAGCCATGAAGATGGAGAACGAGATCGTGGCCCCGCAGGACGGCACCGTGGCCGCCGTGAACGTGAAGAAGGGCGACAGCGTGAACTCCGGCGACGTGCTGGCTTCGCTGAACTGAGAAACGGGAGGGGAACGAGATGGCAAAACCCGTAAAGATCACAGAAGTGGTGCTGCGCGACGCCCACCAGTCGCTGCTGGCCACCCGCATGACCATGGATGAGATGCGTCCCATCCTGCCCGCCATGGACGAGGTGGGCTACTACTCGGTGGAATGCTGGGGTGGCGCCACCTTCGACGCCTGCATCCGTTTCCTGGACGAGGACCCCTGGGACCGCCTGCGCATCCTGCGCAGGGAGATGCCCCACACCAAGCTGCAAATGCTCTTCCGCGGCCAGAACATGCTGGGCTACCGCCACTACGCCGACGACGCGGTGGAGTACTTCGTGCAGAAGTCCGTTGCCAACGGCATCGACATCCTGCGTATCTTCGACGCGCTGAACGACCCCCGCAACCTGGAAACCGCCATCAAAGCCGCCATCAAGGAAAAGGCCCATGTGCAGGGCTGCATCAGCTACACCCTCAGCCCCGTGCACAACAACGAGTACTTCGCCAATTACGCCAAGACCCTGGAAGAGATGGGCGCCCACAGCATCTGCATCAAGGACATGGCGGGCCTGCTGACGCCCTATGCCACCTACGAACTGGTGAAGGCCCTCAAGGAGACCGTCTCCATCCCGGTGGACATCCACAGCCACTACACCTCCGGCCTCGCCTCCATGTCCATCCTGAAGGGCATCGAGGCCGGCGCGGACATCGTGGACACCGCCATGAGCCCCCTGGCCCTGGGCACCAGCCACATGCCCACCGAGAGCCTGGTGGCCGCTTTGAAGGGCACCGAGTACGACACCGGCCTGGACCTGAAGAAGCTGAACGTGGTGCGCGCCCACTTTGCAACACTCCGCGAAAAGTACATCGCGAGCGGCCAGATCAGCCCCAAGATGCTGGGCGTGGACGCCAACACCCTGCTGTATCAGGTGCCGGGCGGCATGCTCTCGAACCTGCTCAAGCAGCTGAAGGACGCCGGCAAGGAGGACCAGCTGGACGCCGTCCTGCAGGAGATCCCCCGTGTGCGCGAGGACTCCGGCTATCCGCCGCTGGTCACCCCCACCAGCCAGATCGTGGGCACCCAGGCGGTGTTCAACGTCATCATGGGCGAGCGCTACAAAATGGTCACCAAGGAGTTCAAGGGCCTGGTGCACGGCGACTATGGCCGCACTCCCGCACCCATCAGCCCCGAGTTTACCAAGAAGATCCTGGGCGACGAAGCGCCCATCACCTGCCGCCCGGCCGACCTGCTGGAGCCGGAGGTGGAGAAGATGAAGGCCGAGGCCGCCAGGTATGCCATCCAGGAGGAGGACGTGCTCACCTACGCCATGTTCCCCCAGGTGGCCCCGGGGTTCTTCGAGAAGCGCGCCGAGAAGGCCGCCGGCGTGGACGGCGACCATGTGGACTACGCCGCCAAGAGCCATCCCGTGTGATTTTTTGATGCGCATATCCCCCTGTTCCGCCGGAACGGGGGGATATTTTTGCGCCGCCCTGCCCATGCTGAAGAGAAGGGGAGAAGGCCGCGCGCGGGCCAGAAAATGGAAGCAAAACCTTGAAAAAGCGAGCCAAAGAGAGTAAGATATCAATATGTATATTTTAAAATCGGGGCACTGGGCCCTTGCGAAAAATATACACCGAAGCGCAAGACGAAAGGTGAAAGAGGTTGGTTTGAATGGCCCTGAGCATGACCGGCTACGGCCGGGCCGAGGCGCTGGTGAACGGCCGTGACATCACGGTGGAGATCAAAAGCGTCAATTCCCGCTATTTCGAGTATTCCTCCCGCATCCCCCGCAGCTGCGCCTATATGGACGACAAGCTGAAAAAGCTGCTCAGCGCGGCGGTCAGCCGGGGCAAGGTGGAGCTGAGCCTGCAGATGCAGGCGGTCAGCGCCCCGGACGTGACGGTGCAGGTGAATATGCCCCTGGCCAAAAGCTACGCCGCGGCGCTGGAAGCCATCCGCGCCGGGACGGGCGCGGCGGGGGACGTGACCGCCGGCCTGCTGGCCCGCTTCCCCGACGTGCTGGCCGTGCGCCACGCCGACGTGGACGAGGACGCCCTCTGGCAGGACGTGGCCGGCGTGTGCCAGGCCGCTTTGCAGAACTTCATCGCCATGCGGGCGGTGGAGGGCGAAAAGCTGAAGGCCGACGTGATGGACCGCCTTGCCACCATCGAGCAGACGGTGGGCAAAATCGAGGAGGGCAGCGCCCAGCGGGTGGAAAACTACACCCAGAAGCTCTACGCCCGCCTGGAGACCATTTTGCAGGACCAGAACATCGACCAGGCGCGCATCCTCACCGAGGCCGCCGTCTTTGCGGACAAGACCGCCGTGGACGAGGAGACCGTGCGCCTGCGCAGCCACATCGCCCAGTACCGGGAGATTTTGAACACCGACGGCCCCGTGGGCCGCAAGCTGGACTTCTTGACCCAGGAGCTGAACCGGGAGACCAACACCATCGGCTCCAAGTGCCAGGACCTGGCCATCACCCGCATGGTGGTGGACACCAAGGCTGAAATTGAAAAGATCCGCGAGCAGATCCAGAACATCGAGTAAGGGGGAGAGGAAGGTATGAAACTCATCAACATCGGCTTCGGCAACATGGTCAGCGCCAGCCGGCTCATCGCCATCGTCAGTCCCGAAAGCGCCCCCATCAAGCGCATCGTGCAGGAGGCGCGGGACAAGGGGGCCCTCATCGACGCAACCTACGGCCGCCGCACCCGCGCGGTCATTATCATGGATTCCGACCACGTCATCCTCAGCGCCGTGCAGCCTGAGACGGTGGCCAACCGCCTGGCGGTGGACGATATGGAAGACGACGAGGAGATGGACAATGAATAACGAACGGTATCTTGTGGTGGTCTCCGGGCCCTCCGGTTCCGGCAAGGACACGGTGGTTTCCCGCCTGATGGCGCGGCACCCGGAAATTGAAATTTCCGTTTCCGCCACCACCCGCGGCAAGCGCCCCGGCGAAACCGAGGGCGTCAACTACTACTACCTCACCGTGCCCGCCTTCGAGCAGAAAATTGCCGGCGGCGAAATTTTGGAGTACACCCGGTACTGCGGAAATTACTACGGCACCCCCAAGTCCGAGGTGGACAGACGCATCGCCGCCCACACCACCGTCATCCTGGTCATCGAGGTGGTGGGCGCCGCCAACATCAAGCGCCTGTACCCCGGAGCCACCACCATCTTCATCCAGCCCCCCAGCTACGCCGAACTGGAAGAGCGGCTGCGGGGCCGCGGCACCGAGAGCGAGCAGGCCATCCAGAGCCGCCTTGCCCGGGCGGCGGAGGAGATGAGCTACGCCACCGACTACGACGAGGTGGTGGTCAACGACGACGCGGACCGCTGCGCCGACGAGATTTACCGCCTCATCCAGAAGCATCAGCATACATAGATAAGGAAAAGGGGGAACGTGGCTTTGTTGCAGACCGTTCAAGTGGCAGTCAGCGGGGCCACCTTCCACTTTGACAAGCTTTATACCTACCTGCTGCCGCCCCGGCTGGAAGGGGCGGTGTTTGTGGGCAGCATGGTGCTGGCACCCTTCGGGAAAGGCAACAAGCCCCGCACCGGCGTGGTGCTGGCCCTGGGCCAGCAGGAGGAAGCGGGCCGCTGCAAGGAGCTGTTCGACGCCGCCCCCGAAGAAGCCCGCCTCACAAGCGAACTGCTGGGCCTTGTGCACTTTTTGAAGGAGCGCACCTTCTGCACCTGGTACGAAGCGGTGCGGGCCATCATCCCCTACGGGGCCCAGTACCGCCCGGCGAGCACCGAAAACGGCCCCCGGCTGCAAAAGCAGCTGCAGCGCCACACAGAGCCCCTGTATGAGCTGGCCGGCCCGCTGCCCGAAAAGCCCAAACCCACCGAAAAGCAGAAAGCCGCCGCCGCCGCGCTGGCAAACGGCCCGCTGCCCGCCTCCACGCTGGCGGAGATGGGCCTTTCCCGCGCCGTGCTGGATAACCTTTGTGAAAAGGGCGTTCTGCGCAAAGGCCAGGTGGACAGGGCCGTGGATCTCTACGCGGGCATCCCCCGCACGGAGGAACCGGTGGTTTTAAGCGACGACCAGCAGCGGGTGTTCGAGGGCCTTGCCGCTCAGCTGGCCCAGCACAAGCCCGCGGCGGCGCTGCTCCACGGCGTCACCGCCAGCGGCAAGACGCTGGTGTTCTTAAAGCTCATCCAGCGCTGCCTGGAGCTGGGGCGCACCGCCCTGGTGCTGGTTCCGGAGATCAGCCTCACCCCCCAGATGATACGCCGCCTCAAAGCCAGCTTTGGCGAGCGGGTGGCGGTGCAGCACTCCGCCCTCAGCCACACCGAGCGCCTTTTGCAGTGGCGGATGATACAGACCGGCGGGGCCGACATCGTGGTGGGCACCCGCAGCGCGGTGTTTGCGCCATTGGCGAACATCGGCCTCATCGTGGTGGACGAGGAACAGGAGCACACCTATCAGTCGGAGAACGCACCCCGCTTTGACGCGCGGCAGGTGGCCAAGCGCCGCGCCGCCGACCATAACGCGCTGGTGCTCTTCGCCAGCGCCACCCCCAGCGTGGAGAGCTATCAGGCCGCGCTGGACGGGCGCTATACCCTTTACAAACTTACCAAGCGCTATGCCAGCCAGCCCCTGCCCACCGTGGAACTGGTGGACATGCGGGCCGAGCTGGCGGCGGGCAACCCCGCCAGCATCAGCGCCCCGCTGGCCGGGCACATCCGCCAGACACTGGCGGCGAAGCGGCAGACCATCCTGCTGCTCAACCGCCGGGGCTACCGCACCGTGGGCATGTGCACCGAGTGCGGCAAGGCGGTGAAATGCGGCAGCTGCAGCGTGCCCATGGTCTACCACAAGGCCGAGCAGAAGCTGCTGTGCCACTACTGCGGCCGTGCCATCTCGCCGGTGCCTGCAAAATGCCCCGCGTGCGGCGGCAAGCTGCGCTACACCGGTTTCGGCACCCAGCGGGTGGAGGAGGAACTGGCCGGGCTGTTCCCGGACGCCCGCGTCCTGCGCATGGACCAGGACTCCACCGGCAAAAAAAACGCCCACGACCGCATGCTGGCGCGCTTTGCCGCCGGGGATTACGACATCATGCTGGGCACCCAGATGGTGGCCAAGGGCCTTGACTTTGAAAAGGTCACGCTGGTGGGGGTGCTTGGGGTGGACAGCCTGCTCTTTTCCCAGGGCTTCCGGGCCTACGAAAACGTGTTCAGCCTGGTCACCCAGGTGATCGGCCGGGGCGGCCGGGCCGGCGAGCCGGGCCACGCGGTCATCCAGACGGTGGACCCCCAAAACCCGGTGCTGAATCTGGCGGCATCCCAAAACTATGAGGCTTTCTTTGCCCAGGAAATTGCATTCCGCAAATTGTGCCTCTACCCGCCCTTCTGCTCGGTGTGCATCGCCGCCTTCAGCGGCGAAAAGGACGGCGAGACCCTTGCCGCCGCGGCCCGCTTCGGCGCGCTGCTCACCGCCCGGGCAAAGCAGCAGCCGGACATGCCGCTGCGCCTTTTGGGCCCCGCGCCCATGAACGTGGTCCTCATCAAGGGCCGCTACCGCTACAAACTCACCATCAAATGCCGCAACGACAAAGTCTTCCGGGCGATGCTTGCCCAGGTGATGCAGGACTATTCCGCCGAAGGGCTGCCCGCCAAGGCCGCCGTGACGCTGGATCTCAATTCCGACGGGGACTGAAACGCCCCGCCACTACAGACAAAGGAGCAACGAACTATGGCACTTCGCACCATCGTGCAGGACGGCGACCCCATCCTGAAAAAGGTCTGCCGCCCGGTCACCAATTTTGACGGACGTCTGGCCACCCTGCTGGACGACATGAAAGAGACCCTGCTGGACGCCGGCGGCCTCGGCCTCGCCGGGCCCCAGGTGGGCGTGATGCGCCGCCTGTTCATCGCCCTGGACGAGCGGGACCTGCCGGAGGACGGCGCCGTGCCCGAGGGCTACGAGCCCAAGTTCATCGAGTGCGTCAACCCCGAAATTCTGGAAGAATCCGAGGACACCGTCACCCTCTACGAAGGGTGCCTGTCCTTCCCGGGCCACAACGGGGCCATCGAGCGCCCCCGCAAGGTGAAGCTTCGCGCCCAGGACCGCTTCGGCAACACCTTCGAGATGGAGGCCGAGGAGATGCTGGCCCGGTGCTTCTGCCACGAGACCAACCATCTGGACGGCATCACCATCATGGACCTGGCCGACCATTTCTATGAGGACGATTACCCCGACGAGGCGGAGGAAGACTGATGCGCATTCTTTTCATGGGCACGCCGGACATCGCGGCGGCCAGCCTTGCGGCCATCCTGGAAGCAGGGCACGAGGTCTGCGGCGTGTTCACAAGGCAGGATAAGCCGGTGGGCCGCAAGCAGGTGCTCACCGCGCCCCCGGTGAAGGTGCTGGCCGAAAGCCGCGGCATCCCCGTCTACCAGCCCCGCACTTTGCGGGACGAGGCGGTGCAGGCGGACATCCGCGCTTTGGCCCCCGAGCTGATCGTGGTGGTGGCCTATGGGCGCATCCTGCCCCCCGAGGTGCTGGAAGTGCCGCCCCTGGGCTGCATCAACCTGCACGTGTCGCTGCTGCCCAAATACCGGGGCGCGGCGCCGGTGCAGTGGGCGGTCATCAACGGCGACAAAAAGACCGGCGTCTCCATCATGTATCTGGACGAGGGCCTGGACACCGGCGACATCCTGAAGGTGGCCCCGGTGGACATCGGCCCCGAGGAGACCAGCGGCGAGGTGTTCCAGCGCATCACCGGCCAGGGGGCCAAGACCCTGGTGGAGGCCATCGCCGCCATCGGCAGGGGCGAAGCCGCCCGCACGCCCCAGGACCACACAAAAGCCACCCTCGCGCCGCCCCTCACCAAGGAGATGGCCCGCTTTGATTTCACCCGCCCGGCGGCGCAGCTGCATGACCTTGTGCGGGGCATGAACCCCTGGCCGGTGGCCTATTTCGAAGAAGGGGGCAAGAAAATAAAAGTCCTCAAAAGCCGCGTGGCCGCCGGCAGCGGCGCGCCGGGGCAGGTGCTGGCCCTCTCGCCTTTGACCATCGCCTGCGGCGAGGGCGCGCTGGAACTGACCGAAGTGGTGCCGGAGGGCAAAAAGCCCATGGCGGGCGCCGCCTGGGCGGCGGGCCGCCGCCTCAAAGCCGGCGACGCGCTGCAAGAAAAGGAGCATTGACCATGACGAACGCCCGCCGCACGGCGGCCCTGGCTCTTGTGAAGCAGGAGCAGAACGGCTATTCCAACCTGGTGCTGGCTGCCGCGCTGGAAAAAGAGGCTCTTTCGCCCAGGGACAAAGCCTTCGCGAGCGCTTTGTTCTACGGCATCACCGAGCGGCTGCTCACTTTGGATTGGGCGCTGGGCCGGTGCCTTGCAAAGCCCTTGCAAAAGCTGGACGCCCCGGTGCGGGCGGCGCTGCGCTGCGGCCTCTACGAGGCAAACTATATGAACACCCCCGTGCCCGTGGCGGTCAGCGAGGCGGTGGGACTGTGCCGGGCGCTTAAAAAAAGCAGCGCGGCGGGCCTTGTGAACGCGGTGCTGCGCAAAGCCGTGGGGCTGGATGTTTCCTCCGCCCGCTTTTCCAGCCGCGCGGAAGAACTGTCGGTGCGCTATTCGGTGGGCCTGCCCGTCGTGGAGCTGCTTTTGAAGCAGTATCCCGGCAAGGCCGAGCGGATGCTGGCCTCCTTTTTTGAAAAGCCGCCGGTCACTTTGCGCTGCAACACACTGCGCTGTGCGCCCCAGCAGCTTTGCGAAAAGCTGGCGGAAGAGGGCGTAAAAGCCCGCCCGCTGGGCGTGCCCGGCGCGGTGGAAGCGGAATTTTCCGGCAGCCCCGCCGCCACAAAAGCCTTCCGGCAGGGGCTTTACCATGTGCAGGGCCTCGCCAGCCAGGCGGCGGCCCTCTGCCTGGAAGCGAAGCCCGGCGAAACCGTGCTGGACCTCTGCGCCGCCCCCGGCGGCAAGACCCTGCTGCTGGCCCAGCAGATGGGGGACAAGGGCCGCCTTTTGAGCTTTGACGCGGCCCAAAACCGCCTGCCCCTCATCGAAAGGGCGGCGCGGCGGTGCGGCCTTTCCTGCGTCACGGTGGCAAAGGGGGACGCGGCGGCCTATGACCCGGCGCTGGCCGGGGCCGACCGGGTGCTGTGCGATGTGCCCTGTTCCGGCCTTGGCGTCATCGCCAAAAAGCCGGACATCCGCTATAAGTCCCTGGAGGGCGGCGAAGAACTTCGTGCCCTCCAGTTGAAAATTCTCACCAACGCCGCCCGTTATGTAAAGGAAGGCGGCCGCCTTGTCTACTCCACCTGCACGATGGACGAGCGGGAGAACGGGCAGGTGGTCCGCGCCTTTTTGGAAAAAACGCCGGGCTTTCGCCTCCTGCCGCCGCCGGTGATGCTGGAGGGCGCGCTCATCGAGGACAATATGCAGACCATGCTGCCCGGTTTTGCCGGGCCGGACGGATTTTTCGCGGCAGTGCTGGAACGGGCATGAGCGCCCGGGTATGGAAACGAACGAGGGTTTGTGATACAATGAGCAAGAACTGTATATCCTCCTATACGCTGGAAGGGCTGACCGCTCTGATGAAGGAGCTGGGCCAGCCCGCCTTCCGGGCCAAGCAGATTTTCCACTGGCTGCACCAGAAGATGGTCACGGAGTTTTCCGTCATGACCGACCAGCCCAAGGCCCTGCTGGCAAAGCTGGAAGAGGGATATACCATTGCCGCCCCCGTCATCGTGCGGCGGCAGCAGTCCAAGGACGGCACGGTGAAATACCTCTTTGCCCTTGCCGACGGCAACTGCATCGAGACGGTCGTCATGCGCTACCGCTACGGCGTCACCGCATGCGTGTCCAGCCAGGTGGGCTGCCGCATGGGCTGCCGCTTCTGCGCCTCCACCCAGGCGGGCCGGGTGCGCAACCTGGAAGCGGGGGAGATCGCAGGCCAGATCTACGCCGCCCAGAAAGACATCGGCGAGCGCATCAGCCACATCGTGCTCATGGGCATCGGCGAACCGCTGGACAACTTCGACAACGTGATGGATTTCCTCTCCATCATTTCGGGGCCCGACGGGGTGAACATCGGCATGCGCAACATCAGCCTGTCCACCTGCGGCATCGTGCCCATGATCGACAAGCTGGCGGAGAAAAAGCTGCAGCTCACCCTCTCCATCTCGCTCCATGCGCCGAGCGACGCGATGCGCAGCGGGATGATGCCGGTGAACGACGCCTACCCGGTGGCCCAGCTCATCGCGGCCTGCCGCCGCTACCAGCAGACCACCGGCCGCCGCGTGAGCTTTGAGTACTCCATGGTGCGGGGCGTCAACGACAGCCCCGCCACCGCAAAGGAACTGGCGGCGCTCATCCGGGGCATGGGAGCCCATGTGAACCTCATCCCCATCAACCCGGTGGACGGCAGCCCCTATTCCGCCACCGACGCCGAAAACGTCAAGCGCTTTCAAACGCTGCTCACAGACTTAGGGGTGAACGCCACCGTGCGCCGCCGCCTGGGCAGCGACATCAGCGCCGCCTGCGGCCAGCTGCGCCGTGAAGAGGCGGCAAGGGAGGGAAGGAAATGAAACTGGCGGGCAAGACCGACAAGGGCGGTTACCGCTCCGAAAACCAGGATAACTACCGCGCCGCGCGCCTTCCCGACGACACGGTCTGGGCCGTCGTGTGCGACGGCATGGGCGGCGCCGCCGCCGGGCGGCTTGCCAGCCAGGTGGCCACCGACGCCCTGGAAGACTGCTTTGCCGAGGGGCTGAAAAACCTGCCCGAGGGGGGCGAGCCGGCCCTGCTGGCCCGGTGCATCGCCCAGGCGAACCGGGCGGTCTGGGCCGAGGCGCTGAAGGACCCCGCCCACCGGGGCATGGGCACCACCGCGGTGTGCGTGCTGGTGCGCCGCGGCGTCGCCCATGTGGCCCATGTGGGCGACTCCCGGGCGTACCTTTGCCGCCCGGGCGAGCTTGTGCAGCTCACGGTGGACCACACCATGGTGCAGCAGATGGTCGAAAGCGGGCAGATCACCCGCCAGCAGGCCGCCTGCCACCCCCACAAGAATCTCATCACCAAGGCCCTGGGCGTGGAGCCCGAGGTGGAAGGGGACTACACCAGCGCCCCGGTCAAAACGGGCGACGTGCTGCTGCTCTGCTCCGACGGCCTTTCCGGCGCGGTGCCCGCAGAGCAATTGCAGGACATTCTGGAGCACACCCCCTTCTTCATCACTCCCCGCAAGCTGGTGGAGCGGGCCCTGGCTGCCGGCAGCCAGGACAATGTGACCGCTGTGCTGGTAGGGGTGGAACCCACGGAGGATTGAAATGGACGAACTGATCGGCAAAAAACTGGAAGGCCGCTACCTGCTGGAAAGCCTGGTGGGCGTGGGCGGTATGGCCAACGTCTACAAAGGGCGCGACCTGAAAACCGGCGCTGTGGTGGCGGTGAAGATCCTGCGGGAGGAGTTCAGCCAGAACACCGAACTGGTGCGGCGCTTCAAGAACGAATCCAAGGCCATCTCCATCCTGGACCACCCGGGCATCGTCAAGGTCTACGACGTCTCGGTCACCGACCGGCTTCAGTTCATCGTGATGGAGTACATCGACGGCATCACCCTGAAGGAATACATGAACCGCCGGGGCGGGCCCCTCACCTGGAAAGAGGTGGTCCACTTCTGCCAGCAGGTGCTGGACGCGCTGGACCACGCCCACCAGAAGGGCGTCGTCCACCGGGACATCAAGCCCCAGAACATCATGCTTCTGGCGGACGGCCGGGTCAAGATCATGGACTTCGGCATCGCCCGCTTCTCCCGGGCGGAGTATCAGGACACCAGCGAAAAGGCCATCGGCTCGGTCCACTACATCAGCCCCGAGCAGGCCAAGGGCGACGTCACCGACGCCAAGGCGGACATCTACTCCATGGGCGTGATGATGTACGAGATGCTCTCGGGCAAGCTGCCCTTCGAGTCGGACAGCGCCGTGTCCGTTGCCATCAAGCAGATCGCCGACACCGCCGCGCCCCTTGGCGAGGTGGCGCCGGACGTGCCCAAAGCATTGCAGGACATCACCGCCCGGGCCATGGCGAAGGACCCGGCGCGGCGCTATCCCAGCGCGCGGGCCATGCTCAACGACCTGGAGGAGTTCAAAAAGAACCCCAGCATCCGCTTCGAGTACGAATATATGACCGACGATTCGCCAGAAAGGTATATCGACAAGGTGGTTAAACAGTCAAACGGCGGCCCCTCGGGCCGCAAGGGCCCCGCTTCCCAAAGCGGCCGCAAGGCGCAGGGGTCTTCTTCCGCCAGCAGGAACAGCCAGCACCAGCGCAAGCCCCGCCGCAAGGTGGGCGTGCTGCCCATCCTGGCGGGCATGGCCGCGGCCTTCGCGCTGGGCAGCGCGATTCTGTGCTATCTCATCTTTGCCAACTCCACCAACCCCCTGTTCAGCAACAAGGCGGATGTGGAACTGCCCGACTTCACCGGCATGCAGTGGGAGACGGTGAAAGAAGAGTATTCCGGCCAGCTGACCCTCGTGGCCGAGCAGGAGTACAACGCCCAGTATGAAGAGGGCGTCATCTACTACCAGTCGCCCCGCGGGCCCCGCACCGTAAAGGAGGGCCAGAAGGTCACCGTCAAGGTGAGCCTGGGCACTTTGTATGTGAACGTGCCCGACGTGACCCAGTGGAAAATTGCCGACGCCGAAGAGGAACTGAAAGACCTGGGCCTGCAGGTGCGCCGCATGATCGTGGAGGACGACTCCCTCGCTGAGGGCACCGTCATCCGCACCGAGCCGGCGGCAGGCGAGAGCATCGCCAGCGGCGAGACCATCTCGGTCTATGTCAGCCAGCAGAAGATCGAGACCGAGACCACCGTGCCCCCGGTGAAGGGCGTCTCCCTGGAGGACGCCCAGAAAGCCCTGACCAACAACAACCTGGTCACCGGCGTCGTCACCGAGGCCTACAGCAGCGAGTACGCGGCGGGCGTGGTCATTGATTCCACCCCCACCGAAGGCTCCACCGTCAAAATTTACTCCCAGGTGGGCCTGGTGGTCTCCATCGGGCCGGAGCCCACGCCCGAACCCACCCCGGAACCCACCCCCGAACCCACGCCCAGCCCCAGCCCCAGCCCTGCGCCCACCGGCACCCCGGCGCCTACCCCGGCCCCCACGCCGGTGACGCCGACCCAGGAGCCTGACACGGGCGATGACGCGGGCGGCCAGGGCGCCGCCTGAGGAAAGCGCGCAGCAAGAGGAACTTTATGCCAGAGGGATATATCACAAAGGGCATCGGCGGCTTTTATTACGTAAAAGCCGATGGCCGCATGCTGGAATGCAAAGCCAAGGGCATCTTCCGCAAACGGAACCTCTCCCCCGTGGCGGGGGACAAGGTGACGGTGGAAGAGGAGGCGGGCAGCTGGGTCATCGCCGAGATACTGCCCCGCAAAAACGTCTTTGTGCGCCCGCCCATCGCCAACCTGGACGTGCTGTTCATCGTGGCCAGCACCACCCAGCCCACCCCCAGCACCCTGGTGCTGGACAAACTCTCCGCCATCGCGGCGGACAAGGGCGTCCAGCCGGTGCTCATCATCACCAAATCCGACCTGGCGGGGGCGGAAAAGCTGCAAAAGGCCTACGCCCTGTCGCCCTTGCCGGTCGTCGTGGCGGACCACGTTTCAGGCGAGGGCCTGGCCGAGATCCGCGGCTGGATCGAGGGCCGGCTGTGCGCCTTCTGCGGCAACTCCGGCGTGGGCAAGAGCACCCTGCTCAACGCCCTGCTGCCCGACCTTTCCCGCGAGACCGGCTCCATCAGCCGGAAGCTGGGCCGGGGCCGGCACACCACCCGGGAGGTGGAGATCTTCGAGGCTTTCGGGGGCCTTGTGGCAGACACGCCCGGCTTTGCCAGCCTGGACACCGGCCGCGCCTGCTACATCCCGAAGGAGAACCTGCAGTACGCCTTCCCGGAGTTCGAGGGCTACATCCCCCGGTGCCGCTTCACCGGCTGCTCCCACCGCAGCGAGGCGGGCTGCGCCGTGCGCGCGGCGGTGGAGGCGGGCGGGATAAGCCCCACCCGCTACGAAAGCTACCTTGCCATGTACGACGAGGTGAAGGACATCAAGGACTGGGAAGTGCGCTGAACGCCGCACCCAAAAGGCCGGGGCTCGAACCCCGGCCTTTTTAAAGAAAAAGGAGGAAGCGCCCATGCCGCGCTGTGTCATCATTGGAGCCGGGCCGGTGGACCCGGAGCAGAAGGAACTGCTTTTGCCCGGCGACTACGTCATCGCCTGCGACGCAGGCTACCGCAACGCCACGGCGCTGGGGCTGGCCCCGGACCTCATCGTGGGCGACTTTGACTCTGCGCCCCGGCCCGAGGCAGGGAACCTTGTGGTGCTGCCCGCCGAAAAAGACGACACCGACACCCACTACGCCGCCCGCCTCGCCGCAAAGAAGGGCTTTGACGAGGCGCTCATCCTGGGCGTGCTGGGCGGAGCGCGGCTGGACCACAGCCTTGCCGCCATCGCCGCCGGGCTCTGGCTGGCAAAACAGGGGCCGAAGGTCACCATTGCGGGCCGGGGCGCGGTGCTGCGCTATGTGCTGCCCGGCCGCCCGGCGCGGGTGCCCCACGACCCGGAGGCCTATTTCTCCCTCTTCCCGCTGGAAGGCGCGGCGGAGGGCGTCTGCATCACGGGGGCCAAGTACCCGCTGCAAAACGCCCGCCTTGCGCCGGACGCCACGCTGGGGGCCAGCAACGAGACGGCGCCCGGCGGGGCCGAAGTGCGGCTGGCCGACGGCAGCCTCCTGCTGGTCTGCGCCCCGAAATGAGCCCTTCGAGGGCCAAAGCCTGCACACTTTCCTTGCCCCAGGGATATAATGGCGTATCCGCACAAAGAACCAGTGAAAAGGGGGATGCGCCATGCAGGTGGTCGTGGTCAAAAGTCCGAAATGTCTCGCAGGGTTCCTGCGCGCCTTGTTCAAGATCAAAAAAGAGGGATAACGCCCCGCAAGCAAAACAGCGCCCGCGGGCCGGCCTTTGCACCGGCCCGCGGGCGCTGCCTTGTTTGTCCTCTTTTGCGGCATATGCCCCCGGCGGCGTGAATATACATGTGTCAGAACACGCGAAAGGGGCGAAACAATGGAACTCAAGGTGTTTAGAGATACCTTATCCACCATGGGCAGCCTGTGGGAGACCAAAGCCGAGCTGCCCATCGAGACCGAACTTCTCATCCCGGACTATCTGCCGCAGGTCTTCAAGATCGTCAAGTGCTTTGTCTATCCCGTCACCCTGCAAAAGCAGGTGACGCC
Organism: Candidatus Allofournierella excrementigallinarum; assembly: GCF_944388085.1. Lineage (NCBI taxonomy): Bacteria > Bacillati > Bacillota > Clostridia > Eubacteriales > Oscillospiraceae > Allofournierella > Candidatus Allofournierella excrementigallinarum. The sequence continues at coordinate 36,399 of NZ_CALXHK010000016.1, forward strand.
CGGCCGCCTTACGGTGGAGGGCTATCTGCGGTGTGTCGTCTACTATCAGGCGGAGGACGACCAGAGCCTTTGCCAGATCGAGCAGAAGATCCCCTTCACCCGCGCCATGGACCTGCCGGAGGGCCAGCATCAGGGCTATTCCGTCACGGTGAGCGGCGAGGTGGAGTACCTCAACTGCCGGGCGGTGAACCAGCGCCGGGTGGACGTGCGGGGGGCCTACGCCCTGTCGGCCCAGGTGTGCGCCCAGAGCGAGCAGGAGGTCATCACCGCCCTGGCGGACTGCGGCGCCGAGCAGAAGCTCATCCCGGTGAGCGGCCTTCGCACGGTGGCAAACCTGGATAAGCTGCTCACCGCCGAGGAAGAGGTGACCCTGCCCGGCCAGGTGCAGGCGGTCATCGACATTTCCGGCGTGGGCCAGGTGGACGAGGTCAAGATCATCACCGGCAAGGCGGTGGTCAAGGGCCGCATCCAGGTGGCGCTGACCTACCGCAGCCAGCCGGGCTATCAGCTGGAGACGGTGGAGCAGGCGGTGCCCTTCAACCAGATCATCGACTTGGACAACGCCCCCGAGGACGCCGTCGCCTTCGCCGAGGCCGAGATGATCGGCTGCACCCTCACCGCCGCGGCGGGGCAGGAGGGAGCCGCCACCCTCACCGTCACCGCCATGCTCCATCTGCGCATGGTGCGCCAGGTGGAGTGCTATGTGGTGGCCGACGCCTTCTCCACCCAGTACAGCGCCGACGTTACCTACAAGACGGTCGCCGCCGAGCAGCTGGCCGAAACGCTGAACCGCACCGCGGAGGCCGCCGCCTCCGGCACGCTGCCGGACGAGAACGCCCAGATCATCGGCTGCCTGGTCACGCTGCACCCCCTGGAATGGGCGGCGGCGGAAGGCGGGGTCAGCCTGGGGGGCCGGGCGTGCGCCCATGTGCTGTGCATGAACTCTCTGGGCGAGATCGAATGCTACGACCGATCCTTCGATTACCAGCTGCCCGACGTCTGGCCCGGCGCCGCCGACCAGTACCGCGCCGAGTGCTGGCCGGTGGTCACCTCGGCCCAGCCGGCGGCGGCGGGGGGCGAGGTCACCGTGCGCGTTTCCATCCGGGTGCGGGGCCTTGTGTTCCGCCGCACCAAAGAGACGGTGGTGGATTCCATCGCCTGCGAGACCGCGCTGGAAAACACCGAGCCGGACGTGGCCCTGCGCATCTGCTACGCCCAGGGGGGCGAGAACATCTTCGACATCGCAAAGCATTACCATGTGCCCCCGGCGGCCATGATGAAGCTGAACCACCTGGAGGACCTGCAGCTGACCGCGCCCGCCCGGCTGCTGGTGCCCATGACCGTTTGAAAGGAGGCCGGCGTATGGAAAGCAGCAGCGTATACAAGGACATTGCCGCCCGCACCGGCGGCGACATCTACATCGGCGTGGTGGGCCCGGTGCGCACCGGCAAGAGCACCTTTGTCAAAAAGTTCATGGAGGAGCTCATCCTGCCCCGGCTCACCGTGCCGTCGGTCAAGACCCGCGCCCGGGACGAACTGCCCCAGTCGGCGGCGGGGCGCACCATCATGACCACCGAGCCCAAGTTCATCCCCGAAACGGCGGTGACGGTGGAACTGGAGGGCGGCGGCAGTTTCAACGCCCGCCTCATCGACTGCGTGGGCTACATGGTGGAAGGGGCCATGGGCCACGAGGAGAACGAGAAGCCCCGCATGGTCAAGAGCCCCTGGTTCGAGGAGGAGGTCCCCTTCGACGTGGCCGCCGAGACAGGCACCCGCAAGGTCATCCGGGACCATTCCACCATCGGCCTCGTCATCACCACCGACGGCTCCATCAGCGACATCCCGCGGGAAAAATACAAGGAGGCCGAGGAGCGGGTCATCGCGGAACTCTGCCAGATCCACAAGCCCTTCGTCATCCTGCTCAACTGCGTGGACCCGGCGGGGGAGCCTGCCCGCCGGCTGGCGCGGCAGATGGAGGAGGAATACGGCCACACCGTGCTGCCGGTGAGCTGCGTGGACCTGGACGCGGCGGCCATCGACCGCATCCTGCAAAGCGTCCTCTATGAGTTTGACGTCAAGGAGATCGCCTTCGCCATGCCCCGGTGGATCACCATGCTGGAGCCGGACCACTGGCTGCAAAGCGCCGTGTACGCCGCCGCCCAGGACTATGCCGCCTCCATCACCCAGATGAAGGACGTGGCCGAGGGCGCCGCCACCCTGGAGTGCGAGTATCTCAAGAGCGCCCGGGTGCGCAGCATGCAGCTGGCCACCGGCAAGGTCATCCTGGAGCTGGAGCTGGAGCCGGACATCTTCTACAAAGTCCTGGGGGAGACCACCGGCCTGGAGATCTGCGACGAGGCCAGCCTGATGCCCTGCATCATCGGCCTTGCCAAGGCAAAGCGGGAGTACGAGAAGATACGCAGCGCCATCGAGCAGGTGGAGGCCACCGGCTACGGCATCGTGATGCCCACGTTGAACGAGCTGCATCTGGAAGAGCCGGAGATCGTGCGCCAGGGCGGGCGCTACGGGGTGCGCCTGCGGGCCAGCGCCCCCTCCATCCATCTGCTCAAGGCCACCATCAACACCGAAATTTCGCCCATCGTGGGTTCCGAGCGCCAGAGCGAGGAGCTGGTGATGAGCCTTCTGCAGGACTTCGAGCAGGACCCCATCAAGATATGGGAGTCCAACATCTTCGGCAAGAGCCTGCACGAGCTGGTGAACGAGGGGCTGCAGAACAAGCTGCTCCATATGCCCCAGGAGGCCCGCGCCCGCCTGCAGGAAACGCTGGAACGGGTCATCAACGAGGGCTGCTCCGGCCTCATCTGCATCATCCTGTAACGCCTCCTTTGCAAAAACCGCCGTGGCCCTCCACGGCGGTTTTTGCGCACGGCGGCGGGCAAACTATAAAATGTGGATTGATTAAATGGCCTGGATGTTGTAAAATATAACAAAACAGTAAAGAAAAAGCGTGTTCCGCCGGTTCACTCCGGCGCTTTTGGCCTGCCTTGCGGCGGCGGACCGACGCAAAGATTTGGTGATGGTTTTGAGCAAAACCTTTTCCCGGCTGCTCAGCCGGTTCCGAAAACAAATACTGATCGCCTTCGACATTCTGGTGATCTCCCTGGCCTACATCGCGCCCTGGGTCATCATCAACGGACGGGCCGATTACCAGCGATATTCCAGCCTGCTTGTAGCCAGCTGGTTTTTGTTTGTCAGCTGCTTTGAGATCGTCTATGCCCTCATGGGCGTCTACGACAGCCTCTGGCGCTACGCCGAAATAGTGGAGTTTTTCCGCCTGTGCGTGGCCTCCATCATCGCGGTGGCTTTGTTCGGCGTGACCTCCTTTTTCATCTTCAGCGAGACCCGCGTGCCCATTTCGGTCTATTTCCTCAGCGCGCTGTTCGCGGTGGCCCTCACCCTCTACTCACGTTTGACATACCGAATGTACCGGAACGTCAAGCTGGGCAGGCAGGGCAAGCGGCTGGCGCGGCGCACCCTGCTCATCGGCGCGGGCGACGCCGCCAGCACCCTGCTCCACGAGCAGTACAAGGCGGCCAACCCCGAGATGAACATCATCTGCTGCGTGGACGACGCGCCGGAAAAGCAGGGCCGCTATATCATGGGCGTGCAGATCATGGGCACCACCGAGGACATCCCCGAGCTGGTGGAGCGCTGTGAGATCGAGACCATCCTGCTGGCCATCCCCACCATGGACGAGGAGAACCGCCGCCGGGTGCTGTCCATCTGCAACCGCACCAAGTGCAACGTGAAGATATTGCCGGACATCGTCAAGATGATCACCGACGGCAAGGACCTGGCCAGCCGCATCCGCGACGTGAAGGTGGAAGACCTTCTGGGCCGGGACGAGGTGCAGCTTTCAAGCATCATCACCCGGTTCGTGGGGGGCAAACGCATCATGGTCACCGGCGGCGGCGGGTCCATCGGCTCCGAGCTGTGCCGCCAGATCGCCAGCTGCAAGCCCGCGATGCTCATCATCGTGGACATCTACGAGAACAACGCCTACGCCATCCAGCAGGAACTGCGCCGCAAATACGGCGACGGGCTGAACCTGGAGGTGCTCATCGCCTCGGTGCGCGACTCCAAAAAGATGGACGCTTTGTTCAGCCGCCTGCGTCCGCAGGTGGTGTTCCACGCGGCGGCCCACAAGCATGTGCCCCTGATGGAAGACAGCCCCGAGGAAGCGGTGAAAAACAACGTCTTCGGCACCTACAACGTGGCCGTCAGCGCCGACAAATACGGCGCCGAGCGGTTCGTGCTCATCTCCACCGACAAGGCGGTGAACCCCACCAACGTGATGGGCGCCACCAAGCGCCTTTGCGAGATGGTGGTGCAGGCCATGGCCCAACGCAGCCAGACCCGCTTCGCCGCCGTGCGCTTTGGCAACGTGCTGGGCTCCAACGGGTCGGTCATCCCCCTGTTCAAGGACCAGATCGCCGCGGGCGGCCCGGTCACCGTCACCCACCCGGACATCGTGCGCTATTTCATGACCATCTCCGAGGCGGTGAGCCTGGTGCTGGAGGCTGGCGCCATGGCCAACGGCGGAGAGATCTTCGTGCTGGACATGGGCAAGCCCATGCGCATTTTGGACCTGGCCGAGAACCTCATCAAACTCTCCGGCTTCATCCCCTACAAGGACATCCAGATCGTGTTCACCGGCCTGCGCCCCGGCGAAAAGCTCTATGAAGAGATGCTGATGGACGAGGAGGGCCTGCGCAAGACCGACAACCGCAAGATCTATATCGGCGCGCCGCTGCGGCTGAACAACCAGACCTTCTTCGACCACCTGATGGCCTTAAAGCAGATCGCCTACAGCAACAACAGCGGGAACCTGGTGCAGGCGCTCACCGACATGGTGCCCACCTTCCACCACCATCGGGACGAAAATGGCATGGAGGAGGGCTGAAGGAATGTACAAACTTTTTTTCAAGCGCGCGCTGGACTTTGTGTGCAGCGGCCTGGCCATCCTGTGCCTGTCTCCGGTGCTGGCGGTCATCGCGGCGTGGGTCAAGGCCTCCTCGCCGGGGCCGGTGTTCTTCACCCAGAAGCGGGTGGGCAGGGGCAAGACCTTCTTCAAGATCTATAAATTCCGCACCATGCGCACCGACACCCCCCACGACATGCCTACCCACATGCTGGAAAACCCCGACGCGTTCATCACCAGCGCCGGGCGCTTCCTGCGCCGCACCAGCCTGGACGAATTGCCCCAGATCTTCAACATCTTCCTGGGCCAGATGAGCGTCGTGGGGCCCCGGCCCGCCCTCTGGAATCAGGACGACCTGGTGGCCGAGCGGGACAAATACGGCGCCAACGACTGCGTGCCCGGCCTCACCGGCTACGCCCAGGTCCACGGGCGGGACGAACTGCCCATCCCCGTGAAGGCGGAACTGGACGGCTATTATGCCAAAAACCTATCCTTTGCCCTGGACGTGAAAATTTTCTTTCGCACCATCGGCAGCGTCCTGCACCACGAGGGCGTGGTGGAAGGCAAACAGGACCCCTGAGAACAGAAAAAGAGCCGTGCACGCCGCACGGCTCTTTTTGTTTGGTCAGCCCTTTTCATCCGGCGTGGCCAGCGCGCCCAGCACCAGGGCGTAGATGTCGCTGCCATGCTCGATGAAGGCGTTCTTTGCCATTTCGGCGGTCATGGCGTCGGGCAGAAGCACCTCCAGCCCGAACAGCTTGCTGCCCATCTCGGAGATGGAGCAGCGCACCGCGTAGCCGTCGCCGGTCTTTTCCAACTCGGCCTTGTGCTGCGAAGCCTTGCGCGCCCACTGCTGGGCCCGCACCGCGGCCCGCACCGCGGCCTCCCGCACCGTGCGGGGCAAAAGGTCGATGCTCAGTTCATCCGCCACCGCAAGGCCCTTGGGGGTGATGGACCAGCCGCCCGCCTCGTCCACGGTGGCAAGGCCGTTTTCCTCCAGGTCCGCAAGGCCGGCGCTCAGTTCGAAATAATTCACCAGCTGCTCGCCCAGCAGCGCCTGCTCGATCTCCGCGCGGGTGAGGGGCGCCATGGGGGCCACCGTCTTGATGAGATAGCACAGCAGGATGCGGACCTCGGTGTTCTCGGTCAGCCCGCCCGGCTTCACGCCAAAGGTAAAAGCGCTTCCGGCCATCTTCTCACTTCCTCCTCGGGGTGTTTTCAGAAATAATTATAGTGAAAATCTCCCGCTTTTACAAGGCCGCCGGGCCAAAATCCGTCTCGATGCGTTTTTTGCTGCCCGGTGTGGAGTAGACCCAGCGCTCCAGCCGCCCCTCGGTGATGAAGTAGCGGGGGGCGAAGAACAGCGGCCCCGCCAGCTCCCGGTTCACGATGACCAGTTTTATCTTCATCTTTTCGGGCAGAATACTCTTGATGAAAACGCTCACCGGCTGGCCCGGGCGCAGGCCTTCGCACCGCTCCGCAAGGCCGGCCAGGTTCGGGGCCAGTTCGATGAACACACCGTAGCTCTCCACGCTGCGCACCAGCCCCACCACCGTCTCGCCGGCATGAAAGCGGTCGGCGTTTTCCCGCCAGGTGCCCAGCAGCTCTCGCAACGTCAGCACCAGGCGGCCCTTGTCGTCCCGGCTCTTCACCGCGCAGGTGAGCGTCTGGCCCACTCCCACCCGGTCTGCCGGGCTCTGGATGCGGGAAACGGACATGCAGTCGATGGGCAGAAGGGCGCTGATGCCGCAGCCCACGTCGCAAAAAGCGCCGAAATTCTCCAGATGGGTCACCACGCACTTCACCAGCTCGCCGGGCAAAAGGGCGTCCAGGTATTCCCTCTGGCAAGCCTCCTGGGCCAGCCGGCGGGAGAGCAGATACGCGCCGCCGGCCTCCTCGGGCAGGGCGGTGATGCAAAAGCAGGTGGGCCGGCCCACCCGCGTCAGCAGCGCCACGTCCCGCACCGCGCCCTCCGCCGCGCCGGCGGCGCACTCGCCGTGGGGCATGCGGGCGGGGCGGCCCGCCAGCTCGAACACCAGCTGACGCTCCCGGTCGTAAGCCAGCGCCGTGCTCTCCAGGATGCTGCCGCCCGCAAACGCTTCGGCCAGCTGGCTTTCGGTCATCCGCCGTGCGTCCCGGCCCTTGCCTTCGGGGGTATATTCCACCATCGTTTCCATCCTCACTTTAACTGATTTTGTCCGCGCCGCGCCGCGGGCGGACCCGCCGGCGCGCGTTTTTAAAAAATATATGCGGGCGGGGCGGGGGATATTTGCAAAACCGGCGCAAAGGTATATAATATTAAATTGCCCCCGCCCCTCTGGGCGGCGGGGCAGACAAAACGCAAGGGAGGGCCGGCCTGTGGATGTGCGCGTGGGCGACCAGATACTGACGAAAAAGCCGCACCCCTGCGGCGCGGCCTGTTTTGACGTGCTGCGGGTGGGCATGGATTTCAAGATCCGCTGCACAGGCTGCGGGCGGGAGATCATGCTCCCCCGGGCCAAGATCGAAAAAAACATCAAAAAGATACTCCGCCCCGGCGAGGAGTAGCGCGCCGCTTTGCTTTTTAAAACGCAAAACGGAAAGGAGCAGGCCCCATGCTGGAACAGTTGCGCCAGGTGCGCCGCCGCTACGACGAGGTGAACCTCTCGCTGCAGGACCCGGCCGTCCTGGCCGACGGCGGGCGTTACGCCGCGCTGATGAAGGAATATAAGCGCCTCACCCCGCTGATGGAGGCGCTGGACGAATATGAGCAGGTCTGCGCCGGGTGCGCCGAGGCCCGCGCCCTGCTGGATGAAGGGGGCCTGGAGCCGGATTTCCGTGAGATGGTCCAGTCCGAGTACAGCGAAGGCCGCCAGAAGCAGGAAGAGCTGGAACAGACCCTGCGCCTTCTGCTGCTGCCCCGGGACGAGAACGACGAGCGCAACGTCATCCTCGAGATCCGCAGCGGCGCGGGCGGCGAGGAAGCCGCGCTTTTTGCCGCCAGCCTCTGGCGGATGTACGGCATGTACGCCGCCACCAAAGGCTGGAAGTGCGAGGCGCTGAACCTGAACGAGACCGAACTGGGCGGCGTGAAGGAGATAAGCGTGTCGGTGCAGGGCGAAGGCGCCTACAGCCGCCTCAAATACGAGAGCGGCGTCCACCGGGTGCAGCGGGTGCCGGAAACCGAAACGCAGGGGCGCATCCACACCTCCACCGTCACGGTGGCGGTGATGCCGGAGGCCGAAGAGGTGGACGTACAGC
>NZ_CALXHK010000017.1:0-44237 GCF_944388085.1 Candidatus Allofournierella excrementigallinarum
CATGTTCTCGGCGTAGCCGTCGCTGACCAGGTTCAGTTCGGTGAACACCGGCAGGCCCGCTGTGAGCAGCTGCCGGATGATGGCCGCATGGGAGAGAGGCGCGGTGCAGACCAGCGCGCCGTCGAATTTTTTCGCCGCCAGCGCCGCGTCGATGCTCTCAAAGCCTTCCACGCCCAGGGCCGCCGCCTCCTCCCGGCGGGAGGAGCTGGTGTCCACCCCAAAGAGGGCGATGTCCTTGTCGATGCCCTTCAAAAGCCGGGCGCGGCGCTTGCCCATGCTGCCCAGGCCCACGATGAGAAGTTCCATAGGTTCCACCTCGTTTGTATTGTTTGCGGCCTTACCGGCCGTCGTAAAACACTTTGGGCGCGCCGAAGTCCGGCCGGCGCACTTCCTTCAGAAGGATGTCCACGATCCTGCCGCTGGTGTCTCCCCCATTATAGGGGCTTTTCGCGCCCTTTGCAACGGCGGCGAAGGCCGGGCTGAGGGCCTTGCGCACCGCCGCGGCGACGGCATCTTTTTCCGCCGGGCAGCAGATCACGTTCGCGCACAGAGGGCGTCCCTCCTGCCGCCCGCCCACGTTCACCGCGGGCACCCCGAAGGTGGGGGTCTCCACCACGCCGCTGGAGGAATTGCCCAGCACCAGCGCCGCGGCGGCCATGGCGGAGAGATACCGCTTGACGCCAAGGCTGGCGCGCACCGCCGCCGTGTCCGGGTGCTGTTCGCCCCATTCGTCCCACATGGCGTTGATGGCAAGGCCGCCCGCGTCGGCGTTGGACTTGGTCACCAGCCAGACCAGGCCCTCGGTGCGGCTCACCTCGTCCATGGCGTTCAGCAAAGCGCGCATCTGGGCGGCCACATCCGCGCCGCCCGCCGTTTCGGGATGGAAGGTGACGAGGCCGAAGGGCCGCGTTAAATCAAAGCCCACGCTTTCGCTCAAAGCGGCGGGGGGCAGCTTTTCCATCGTGCGGATGTTCTCGTCCCCCAGGCCCCCCACGTTGAACACGGCGGCGGGCGCTTCGCCCATGCGGACGAGGCGGGCGGCGGACTCGGCGCAGCTGGGGAAGTGCAGATGGGCGATTTTGGTGATGCAGTGGCGGTACCAGTCGTCCTGCGCCCCCAGGGTCACGTCGCCGCCGCTGATATGGGCCACCGGCACGCCGGCGAAGGCCGCGCCTTGAGCGGCGGCCAGAATTTCGTATCGGTCGCCCAGCACAAGGCAGCAGGCGGGCTTGTTTTCTGCGAACCACTGGGAGAAGCCCCGGATGGCTTTTTCCACCGCCCTGGCGGTGGCCAGGGGCCCCTCGTCCTCCTCAAACAGGATGGGGATGCGGGCCGCGATGGGCATGCCGTCCGCTTCTATCTCGCTGACAGTGCCGCCGTATTTTTCCGAAAGGTGCGCGCCGGTGACCAGCAGGGCCAGCTTCGCGTGGGGCCGGGCAGCCAGCTTTTGCAAAACGGGGCGCAGCAGGCCGTACTCCGCCCGGGTGCCGGTGACGACGGCGATGAGGGGCTGTTCCATGGCCCTTCCCTCCTTTTCGTTACAATTCGATGGGCTCGTCCTCGGCGAAATCCCGCTTTGCGGCGCATCCCAGCACCTCGTGCCAGCGCATGGGGGACACGCCGTCGCCCGGGCGCTTGGTGGTGAGGTTTTCGGCGGTGAAAATTTCGCCCTGTTTGATGGCCTTCGCGGCCACGATGCTCTTGCGGGCCACGGGCTTGTTCTTGGCCTCGCTGGCACTCACCGCCTTGCGGCCGGTGCCGAGGGCGGCCTGGGTGCGGCGCACTGCCTGTATCATAGCGGCAAGCTCGGGCACGTCCAGGCTGGCCTTGTGGTCGGGGCCGGGCAGGGTCTTGTCCAGCGTGAAGTGCTTTTCGATGACCACCGCCCCCAGGGCCGCCGCGGCCACGTCGCACTCCCAGCCGGGGGTGTGGTCGGAAAGGCCCACCGGCACGCCGAACTGCTCCGCCAGTTCCAGCATGGCCAGCAGGTTCGCGTCCTCATAGGGGGTGGGGTACTCGGTGTTGCAGTGGAGCAGCGTCACCCCGGGGCAGCCGCCGTCCTCCAGAACGGAGAGGGCGTCCTCGATCTCCGGCAGGGTGCTCATGCCGGTGGAGAGCACCACCGGCTTTTGGGCCGCCGCCACCGCCTCAAGATAGGGCAGGTTGGTGATCTCGCCGCTGGGGATTTTAAAGAAGGGCAGGTCCAGCCCCTTCAAAAACTCCACGCTGGGCAGATCGAAAGCCGCCGAGAGGTACTGGATGCCGATGGAATCGCAGTATGCCTTCAGCTGCCGGTGGCCCTCAAAATCAAAGTGCAGCCGCCGGATCATCTCCAGCTGGCTCTCGCCGTCCCCCGTCCGGGCCTTCTGATACTCGGCCTTGGGCGCGAATTTCGACACCACCAATTCCGGCACGGCGGTCTGGTATTTCACTACGTCCGCCCCGGCGTTTTTGGCAGCCAGCGCCATCTGTTTTGCCATTTCCAGGCTGCCGTTGTGGTTGACGCCCGCCTCGGCAATGATGAGAACGTCCTGCATATCGTTATCGCTCCTTACCCTTTGTTTTCTTGTGCCAGAATGCCAGCGCCGCAAGGCCCAAAGCCCCCGCCAGCGTCAGGCCAAGGCCCGCCGCCGCGCCCGGCTGGGTGTAGGCCAGCGTGAGGGTGTGGCTGCCCGCGGGCAGTTCCACCGCCAGCAGCGCCCCCGCCGCTCTCTGAATTTCAGCGGGCGCGCCGTCCGCTTCGGCCCGCCAGTTTTCGTCATAGGGCACCGTGAGCACCGCAAGGCCCTCCGCCTGCGCGCCCGTTTCCAGTGTGATGGCCCCGTCCTTCCAGGCCGTCACCGCCGGGGCCGCCGAGCGCAGCCGGCCGCAGGCGGCTGCAAGGGCTGCCTCGTCCAGCACCGCGAAGCGGGCAAAGTCCACCGCCGCGCCCAAAGCGACGTTCACGGTCTGCCCTGCCTCAAACCGGCCCAGGTCCACCGCTGCGTCCGCCGAACGGCCAATGGAAAGGATGCTGCCCTTCTCCTGGCCGTTCACCGCCAGGGGCACATCCGCCCCCGCGCCGGAAAAGACAGCGTAGAGGATGCCGCTTTCGGGCATCGTCAGGTCGAATGCCCCGCCGCTTTCGCCGCTCTCCACCGGGGTGAACAGGGCCGCTTCCTCGCCCAGCAGGGCGGTATAAAGGGCCTCGGCCGCCTCAAAGGCGTCCAGGCCTTCCGCCAGTTCGAAGGCCCCGGCGTCCGAGGGCGACCAGAGCGCCCGGGGCAGAGCGTTGGGGTTTTGGTACACCTGCCAGGGGGCGGCAATGTCCGTCTTTTCAAAGTGGGTGGGCGCCGCGTCCCCCTCCTGGGCCAGGAACCACCTCACCGACAGAAGGCTGTCGGCGGCGGCGGTGCTGCCCGAAAGGTAGCCATAGCTGGAGCCGTAATTGCGGTAGCCCAGGGCCATCAGCAAAATCGACGAGGCCCCGTCCTGCACGCTGCTGAAATGGGTCAGCCCCTCATAGCCCAGCAGCATGGGGTCGTTGAGGGTGCGGAAAAAGGTCTTTTCCACCCGGTAGCGTCCGGCGTTCTCTTTTTCCACCGCCTGCACCGTGGCCCGCCCGGCCCGCACAAAACCGGCGTAATCCGCCACGGGGTAAACTTCAAAAAGGCGCAGCGCCCAATACCCGTTCAGCGCCAGCTCCCCGGCGGTGAGGGCGGCCAGGGCCAGGGCGGCCAGCTTATTTTTGCCGCCTTTGAGGCGCCCCCACAGCCAGACGAGGCCGATGCCCGCCGCCAGCAGGCAGCAGGCCAGCAGCCAGCGCCGCCTGCCGTAGGTCTCGGCGCGGACGAAATACACCAGCACCCCCAGCGCCGCCGCCAGTGCCCCGGCGGCAAGGCCGGTTTTGAGGCTCACCGGCCCGGCGAGGGCCCCCGCGCCCAGGGTGAGCAGCAGGAACACCAGCAGAAAACTCTCCCGGTAGGGGAACCAGTTGGGGGCGGCAAAGCCATGCCACGCAAAATCCAGCGGCCGCCACCAGAGGCTGGCCAGCAGCAGGGTGGCGAACAGCCCATAGACCAGCTTTTCCCGCCGGGGCCTCGCGGAGAAGAAATAGAGCAGCGCCGCCCCAAGCCCCAGCATGCCGCAGTAGACCGGGGGCAGGCCGCTTTGCACGTCCGCCCAGACAAAGTTTCCGGTGAAGAATTTCTGGGCAAGGTCCAGCGGCGAAAACTGCCCGCCGCCGGAAAAATCAAGGCCGGTGCTCTTCACCCGCAAAATCTCGGTCACGGCAGGCAGCAGCACCGCGCCGGCCAGCGCCGCCGCCGTCGCCCCCGCCGCCGCAAAGCGGCCAAAAGCCGAAAAAACGGCCTTCCGCCCTGGGCGGGGCAAGCGCGCCGCGAGCCCCGCAACAAAATACAGTGCGGAGAAAATGCACAGCATATACCCCATGTAGAAGTTTGTGAAGATGGCCGCGGCCAGCGCCAGGGCGAAGCCCACGGCCCCTTTGCCCGCCAGCAGACGGTCAATACCGGCGCAGGCCAGCGGCAGCAGGATCACCGCGTCCAGCCAGAGGACGTTCTGGGCGTAGGCCACCGAATAGCCCATCAGGCCGTAGCACCAGCACAGGGGCAGCCAGAGGGCTTTTTCGCCGCCCCAGCGCCGCTCAAGATAAAAGCAGAAGGCCGCCGCCGCAAGGGTCACCTTGGCCGCGTAGACGATGCAGCACAGCTGGCCGTAGAATTCCGGCGCGACGATGAGGTAAAGCCAGGCGAAGGGGCTGGCGAAGTAGTAGGCAAAAAGGGCGAAGGCCCCGCCGCCCAGGCCCAGATCGCCGGCATAAAGCAGGCTGCCGCCTTCCCGCACCGCGTCGTAAAAATGGGCGTAGAAGGGGATGTACTGGCTGTTGAGGTCCCCGGTCATCACCGAGTTCGGCCCGAAGGGCCAGAAGCCGCAGGCGGCATAGACGGCGCAGACGATGAGCGCCATGCCCCCCGCCGCCACAAACAGGCGGCCCCGGCGGCCCTTAAAAAAGCGTTTTGCTCGTTCCATTCCAAACCTCTCGCGGCGGGGCGCTTCAGCCCCGCTTTTTCAAAAGCCGCCCCTTCCAGAAAAGGCCCAGGTCCAAAAGCACCGCCGCCGCGGCAGGCAGCGCCGCCAGCGCCAGCGCCTGTTCGGCCCGGGGCACGAAGTACCGCCAGAAGGCCACCGGCACGTTCACGGTGAGGGCGGCGTCCTCTCCCTGGGCCAGCACCACGCCCGCCCCTGCGGCGGGGTCGATGCGGATGGTATCCGCCGTTTCCGGGAACACCAGCAGCACGCCGTCCTCCACGCCCTGGGCAAACACCCGGCGGCGCAGGCTGAAGTCCTGCCCGGCGGCGGCCCAGTAGCCCTCAAAGCCGGAGGCCGGCGCATCGGTCTTCAAAAACACGCTGCGCACCGGCCGCCCGCCGGCGAAAACAAACTGCGGGTCGGCCCCGGTGGTGACCCAGAGGCCGTCCCCGGTGAGGGCGATGTCCTGGCTTTGCAGCGAGGAAAGGGGCACTTCCCCCGCGGCCAGCCGCCCGGCGGCAAAGCGGAGGGCGTCCTGCCCGGCGTTGCCCAGGGCCCACAGCGCCCACAGCGCCAGGGCCAGCAGATAGCAGGCGGCCACCAGATGGGCCGCCGCCCATGCAAACACTCGTTTCATCCTTCGGCCCCCACATTGCAGACAAAGTCAAATTGGCCCAAGGCCCCGTTCCAGGCGTACACCGCCGAACCCGTCTCACAGCCCGCCAGCCCGTCGCTGAACAGCGCCGCGTAGCCATCGGCAAAGAGGCCGTCGCTGCGCTCCACGAACACATAGTCGCAGCCGCGCCCGCGGATGCACTCCAGCAGTTCTTCGGCGGTGTAGGGGTGGTAATAGGGGGCGCCCTCTTCCAGCGCCCCGGGCACAGCGAAGGTGCCGCCGCCGCCCTGGCCGTCGTTGCCGCTGTAGTCCAGATACCAGGGGTAAAGCTCATAGGAATAGAGGAACCAGCGGCTGCCGTCGTCGCCCTGGCTGACAAAGAAGATATGGGCGTCCTTCGGCACCGCCGCCTGCACCTGGGCCGCCTCGTCCCGGGCAGCCCGGCGCGCGGCGTACGCCGCGTCGCCGCCGCCGAACACGGTGAGGCTGAAGGGCAGCCGCAGCCACACCAGCGCCGCCAGCGCCAGCGTCAGGGCGGCAAAACCCGTCTGCACAAGGCCCTGGATGCGCTCGGAGCCCATGGCCCGCAGCACCAGCGCCGCAGAGGCCAGCAGCCAGCCCAGCAGATAAGGGTACATATACCGCTCAAAGCCCACCAGCCCGCCGGACACCTCGTCCCGGAACACATACAAATAGGTCAGGCCGATGAAGAAAAAGTAGGCCGCAAAGCCCGCCGTGCCCAGCACGGCAAAAAGGCCCGCCTGCCGGCGCAGGGCTTTTTCCTTTGTGAGGATGGCCGCCCCCGCGGCCATGGCCACCGCCAGGGCCGCGGCCACTGCAAAGGGCCCTACCATGGTGGTTTTGGAGGTAAACAGCGCCCGCACAAGGCCCCCCATGATGGCGGCGAATTTCTCGGTGCGGCCGATGCCAAGCAGCTCCTTCACGCCGGTGAGCACCATTTCGGCCATGCCCATCTGCTGGGTGCCGCCCACGTTGGTGGTATCCGCCGCGCTTGCCACCGAGAGGTATTTCTGCCAGCTCCAGAAAGAAAGGCCGCAGGTGGCAAAAAGCCCGGCCCAGCCCGCCGCGGGCTTTGCCCAGCGGCGCAGGGGAGCCTTTTCCAGCAGCAGGGCGAAGGCCCCGTCGGCGGCGATGAGCCCCGCCGCCACCAGCGCCAGGGCAAAGCCGGTGTCCTTTTCCAGGCACAGGGCCGCCAGCGCCAGGGCACTGGGCCACAGCGCCTTCTTTTCATTGATATAATAGGCCGCCAGCGCGCCGCCGAAGGTCAGGCCCAGGGGGATGTCCGACAGGGCCGAGGCGTAAAGGTCGGTGGGGCGGGCGACGCTGCCGTAAAGGGTGATGACGAAGGGCAGCAAAAAGCCGAAGCCCAGCGCCGGCACCCACTGCCGGGGCCTGCCTTTTTCGCAGCCGGCGGTGAGGGCGGCGAAGATGGAAAGAAGCAGGATGTCATAGCCCGCCAGCACCCGCCACTCGGCGTAATCGCCGAAGAACTGGAAGAACCAGCCCAGCACCACCAGGGCCGGGCGGTGGGTGCCCACCCAGGCCCAGCCGATGTCGGCGTTCACATAAAGGCCGCCGCTGGTTTTGACGATCTTGGCGGCGGTGCCCCAGAAGGAGAATTCGTCCCAGGTGGAGAACATGGGCTGCCGCCAGGCGAAAAAGGCCAGCAGCGCCGCCGCCAGCGCGAAAAAGGCGGCAAAGCCGGGGGCTTTCAGCGCGGCGGCGGGCTGTTTTGCCCCCGCCGGCCAGACCGCGAGCGCCCAGGCCGCCGCCGCCAGCGCAAAATAGAGCCACCCGGCTGCCGCCAGCACGCCCAGCATGCCCGCGGCGGAAAACCACACCATGGTGGCGCACACAGCCGCAAAGGGCGCAAGCGGCGCGGGCAGCTTTGTGCGCCGCGCCAGGAGCACGGCAAAGCCCGCCAGCGCCGCCAGCGACAGATAGCTGTAAAAAAGTTCCATACGCAAAGCTCCCTGCGCGTCAGGCCTGCTGTTCCAGGCGGCGGCGCATCTTTTCCAGTTCTTCCATCTGGCCCATGTCCATCCAGGCGGACTCGTTGATGGGATACACCCCCACCGGCAGGCCCCTTTGGCGGTATTCGTCGATCACGTCGGGGAAGCCCACCTTGCGGCCCTCCTCCATCTCCTCCACCACCTGCGGCTCCACCACGTAAACGCCGGTGTTGGTGAGGAAGTTCAGCTCCGGCTTTTCCCGCATGGCGGCGATGGCGCCGTTCTCCCCCATCTCCACCACGCCGTAGGGCACGGTGTAGTGCTTGTAGGCGCAGATCATGGTGATGAGGTTGCCGTGCTTTTTGTGATACTGATACACGTCGCCGTAATCCACGTCCAGGAGGGTGTCGCAGTTGGAGAAGAAGAAGGTGCCGTCCAGCTTGCCCTTCAAAAGGCTCAGGCCGCCGCCGGTGCCCAGAAATTCCGTCTCGTCCACATATTCCACCTGATAACGCAGGTCCTCCAGGTCGTTGAAATAGGACTTGATCATATTCTTTTTGTAGTTTACCACCAAAACCATGCGGCGGCAACCGAAATCGGAAAAGCGCTCCAGGATGAGCTCGCAGATGGGTTTCTCCCCCACCGGGATCAGGGGCTTGGGCAGGATCTTGGTGTAGGGATAAAGCCGGGTGCCCAGGCCCCCGGCCATCACCACTACCGGGATGTTCGCCTGCTTGCGGTTGTCCACGTCAAGGCCGGTGGCGAACACCACGTCCGCCACATGGCCGTCCCGGTCCAGAAGGGGAAGCGCGTCGATGGAATGCCGCTCCAGCATGGATTTGGCCCGCCCACGCTCTTCCAGCGGCAGGCTTTTGGGGGAATAGTTCGCCGCAAGGCGCACCGGGTCCTCCAGCCTGCCGCCCCGCAGCAGGAACTTGCGCAGGTCGCCGTCGGTGAGCACCGCCTGCAGCCTGCCCTCCGGCGCGATGAAGAGGATGCGCTGGCCGGTCTCGTCCAGCTGCTTCATGGTCTGGAGGATGGTGGCGTCCTCCCGGATGAACAGTTCTTCCAGTTTCAATCGTCTTCCCCCTTTTCCCGTTTCAGCGTCAGGGCGCACCCGGCAAGGCCGGGCAGCACCGCCAGCCAGAACAGCTGCCATGGCGACGGGATGAAGTATTCCTGCAAAGGCACTCGCTCGTTGAGCAGGATGGCGTCCAGCTTCACCGCCACGCCGGCGGTGTCCGCCAGGTCCAGCCGCACCCCCTGCCCGGCAAACCGGGGCAGGGTGTAAAGCCAGCTGCCGTCCTCCTGCCTTTCGGGCCACACCCGCAGGCGGGGTGTGTAACCAAAGCCCGGCAGGTGATAATAAAGGTCCTTTTCGGCGGAGGCCTCCCCTTCATACCGCGCCGCAAGGCGCAGCCGCCGCACCAGCGTGCCCGGCGCCAGCAGCAGCTGGGCGTCGCCGGTGGTGCTGGTGAGCGTGCCGCCGGTGTTTTCCATGTTCACAAGGGCGCATTGCCCCGCATCTTCCAGCGTGACGGTCTTTTCCTGCAAAAGGCCCGCGGCGTAGAGCAGCTGGTCCAGGGCGAAATTGCCCACGAGGGTCAGCGCCAGCAGGCAGGCGCCCAGGGCGTAAAGGGCCCGGAAGGGCCGGCGGCGCGCCGCCGCCCAGAGGTTTTTCAGCCGCTTCATCCCGTCACCTCCCCGGCAAGGGGCGCGGCGGGCGTCCAGCCCGCTTCGCTTTTTTCATAAAGGGCGGGGCCCTGCTTCGCGGCGGCCAGGCCGTCGGTGAAAAGGGCAGCGTAGCTCTCTTCAAAGATGCCGTCCACCCGGCTCACCAGCAGCAGGTCCACCTGCTCGGCCTTTAGCAGGGCGGAAAACTCCTCTTTTGTGTAGGGCGCGCTGTAAGGCATGCCCTCCACCAGCGCCGGTTCGCCGTAGGTGGCGCCGCCCTCGCCGTAAACAAGGGCGGGGCACAGCTGCTGATTGAACAAAAACCAGGAAAAACCCTCGTCCCCCTGATGGATGAGGAACACCCTCTGCTCCGGCCGGATGGCCGCTTTCGCGGCCTTCGCCACCGCCAGCTCCTGCCGCACCGGGGCGTACTCGCCGCCGCCCACCCCCAGCAGGGTGAACTGAGGCTCTGTGCCCGCCGCCAGCGCCGCCGCAAACGCCGCGCCCGCGGCCAGCGCCGCCGCCCGGCCAAGCGCCGGGCGCTTCGCCGAAGCGCAGCTGACCGCCAGCACCGCCAGCGCCAGCAGCAGCCAGCCGGTGTAGTAAGAAGCAAAATACCGGGGATAGCTGGCAAGGCTTTCGGGGGTGGAATCTTTTAAAAGGAAAGCATAGCTCAGCCAGAGCATCAGCCAGTAGCCGGCAAAACACACGCTGCTGCCCACGGCGAAAAGGGCGGCCCGCAGCCGCGCCCGTTTGCCGGCCGCCAGCAGCACGGCGGCCAAAAACACCGCCAGCGTCAGCGCCGCCACCGCCGCGCCGGTGCCGAACACCGACACCTTGCGGTGCCAGAAGGCGTCGGCCATGGCGCTGCCGTACTGCCAGAAGATCTCGCTGCGGGCCTCGAAGTAGCTTTCCACCGGCAGGCCCAGCAGCAGCTTCAGGCCATTGGCCACCACCGCGGGCAGGCTGGCGGAGGCGGTGTCGCCCATGCCGCCGGCGGCGGCATTCTGCCGCACAAGGCCCGCGATGTATTGATTCCAAAGCAGATATTGGGCGGTGGGGGCGGCAAGGCAGGCCGCGCCGAAGCCCAGCCGGGCGGCAAAGCCTTTTGCCCCCCGCGTTCCGCCGGGGGCAAACAGCGCCGCGTCCAGCGCCACCAGGCCCGCCGCGGCGAGGCCCAGCACAAAGGTGTTGCTTTTCACGTTCGCCGCCGCCAGCAGCACCGGCAGGGTGAGCCACCGGGCCGCAGAGCCCCTGTCTTTGGCCGCCAGCCAGAAGGCCGCGGCCCCGCCAAAGAGCATGCCGGCGGGCAGATCGCCCAAGAATTCCAGCCAGGCGGTGTTCAAAAGGGCGGTGTGGCCCGCCACCGTGACCAGCGTGGGCGCCGCCAGGCCCGCCAGAAAGAGCGGGCAGGCCAGGCGGGCGCGCTTTGCACAGCCCGCGGCGGCGGCCAGGGCCGCCAGCATCAAAAGGTCGGCGGCGAAGATGGCCCGCCAGGGCGCGAAGGGCCCGAACAGCTGGAAGAAATAGCTTGCCAGCGGCAGGGCGGCCAGTTCGGTCATCTGCCAGGGCAGGCCGGTCTCGCAGACGGTGTAAAGGGCGTCGTTCTCGCACGTGAGCTTCGCCGCGGTGCCCCAGAAGGAGTATTCGTCAAAGTTCAGAAATTCCGGCCGCAGCACCCAAAGGCCCAGGGCCAGCGCCAGCGCCAGCGCCCAGAACAGCTTTGCGGCGGGGCTTTCCAGCGCCGCCGCCAGCGGGCAGGTCTCCCCTTTTTTCTTTGCCAGAGCGGCCTCAAGGCCGCCGCCCAAAAGGCCCAGCGCCGCCAGCCCGAGGCCCGCCGGGCGCAACACGCCCAAAAGCCCCGCCGCCAGCAGCCAAAGTTCCGCCAGTGCCAGCGCCGCCAGCGGCGCGGCGGCGCTGCCCACGCCGGCGCGGCGGGCAAGCACCGCGCTCATGCCGAAGAGGGCCGCCAGCATCGCCAGCAGGCCGAACAGTTCGCCCCAGGCCACGGCAGGCCCTCCCTTCTGTTTTTGGTCTGTTTACAGGGCCAGAACGGCCTCGATCACCCGGGCGCACTGGGCCTCGGTGAGATTGGTGGAGCAGGGGATGTTCACGATGCGCCGGCGGTACTCCCGGGCGACGTCCATGGCGTGGGTCTCGCAATCGCCATAGTCGCACTGCTCGTTGATGAGGGACCAGACCGGGCGGGTCTGGATGCCCTGGGCCTGCAGGCGGGCGATGACGCTGTCCCGCTCCAGGCGGTCGGGCAGCAGCAGGCTGTAGAACCAGTAGTTCGGGCGGGTGCCCTCCCGGAAGGGCAGCATGGAAAAGCCCTTCACGCCGTCCAGCGCGGCCTTGTACTGCTCGTAACGGGCGGTCTTGTGCTCAATGAAGCCCTCCAGCAGTTCCATCTGGGCAAGGCCCAGGCAGGCGTCGATGTTGGTCATGCGGTAGTTGTAGCCCACCTCGTCGTGCCTGAACTGCAAGAGATCCGTTTTGGCCTGGGTGGACAGGTGCTTTGCCCGCGCCGTCCACTCCGGGTGGCTGGACACCACCGCGCCGCCGCTGCCGGTGGTGATGATCTTGTTGCCGTTGAAGCTGTAGACGCCCACGTCGCCCATGGTGCCGGCGAATCTGCCCGCCAGCGGCCCTTCGGTGTATTTGGTGCCCAGGGCCTCGGCGGCGTCCTCGATGAGGGTGAGCTTATAGTCCTTCGCGATGCGCAAAAAACGGGGCATGTCCGCCATGTTGCCGAACACATGCACCAGCACCAGCGCCGAGACCCTGGCCCCGGTGCGCTTGTTGTAAAGGCCGTCCGCCCTCAGCTCGCACTGGTTGGCGCAGAAGTCCTCCACCGCGTCCGGGTCCATGGTGGCGGTGGCGTCGCAGCCGAAGAACACCGGCTGGGCGCCCACGTACCGGGTGGTGGGGTTCACCGAGGCGATGAAGGTCAGCGCGGGCACGATCACCTCGTCGCCCGCCTTCACGCCCGCCGCCAGCGCCGCCAGATGCAGCCCGGCGGAGCCGGAAGCGCAGCACACCGCCGCAGGGCTTCCCACATAGTTTGCGATGCACTCTTCCATCTCGCCCACCTTGGCGCCGCTGGTGGACACCCAGGCGCCGTCCAGCGCCTCGTCCACATATTTGCGCTCGTTGCCGCAGAAATTGGGTACCGAAAGGGGAATGAACTCACTCATGGTTATGACCTCGCTTTTCGTTGGATCGATCGTCTTTTTTCAAAAAAGCGCCCAGCGCCCGGCGCAGTTGGCAAAGCGCCGCCAGCGCCAGCGGGGGCGCGAACAGCAGAAGCATCCCTTCGCCCGCGCCGGGCAGGAAGGCCGCCAGCGGGGAGAGGCCCGGGTCAAACACGACGCCGTCCAGCCGGGTGACCACGCCGCCCTGGCTGTCCGGGTCGATGCGCACCTCGCTCACCTTCACGCCGCCCACATCGAAGGAGTAGACGCCGGGGGCGGTTTGGACCCCATAGACCGACTGGCGGGGGGAGAAGTCCGTCTGGCCCGGCGTTTTCCAGTAAAGCATCACCGCCTGGGGCGGGCTTTTATGCTCTGCAAAAAGCTGCACGGTGTCAAGATAGGCTTCGCCCTGCCACAAAAGCTGGGGGTCGCCGTCGGTGGAGATGTACCAGTCGCCCTCCTCCCCCGCGTCGTAGGGCTGGATGCCCACCGGCGTGAAGTCCGCGGCGGCAAGGCTTTGGGTGGCGGCCAGGCCCTGCCGGGCGTACCAGGCGGCCCTGGCAAGGCTCACACAGCCCAGCAAAAGCCAGAGGGCCAGGCCCGCCGCCCAGGCGATGAGGAGCGGTCGCAATTTTCTCATGCCGCGCCTCCTTCCACCCGGCTCCAGCGCACATCGCCGCCGTCGTATTCGACGGCCAGCAGCACCGGCTGGGCGGGCTTGTCGTCCGGCAGGCCCTCGCAGCCGAAAGCGGGGCCGATCACGTCGGCGATGTAGTCGTCGCTGGCGTCCACCAGCACGTGGGTGTATTTTTTGTCCAGCAGGAACAGCCGCAGGTCGTCGGCGTCCGCCACCGTCTGGTAGCTGTAGACCTCCGGCACGCCCTCCCCCGCCGCCTCGGGCGAGACGAGGTTCATGTGGGTGGTGTCCCAGTTATAATCGCCCTCGTGGCCGTAGCCGAAGCCGCCGAAGCCCCGGGCGAGGGTGGCGTTCAGCTCAAAGCCGTAGTAGTTCCAGCGGATGGCGGTGTCGCCCTGGCTGATGAGCAGCACCGTATCATCCCAGTCCAGCATGCCGTTCACCGTCTCCGCCCGCTCCTTCACGTCCTGGCGCACGGAATACACCGAGTGAGGGTAGTTCCAGAAGCCGGCGGTGGGCATGCCCCGCCAGACGATGAGCGCGCAGAAGCCCAGCAGCACCCCGGCGGGCACCGCGCCCGCCAGCTTCGCCGCCCGGCTTTCGGCGGCGGCGTACCGGGCCAGAAGGCCCAGCGCCATCAGGAAAAAGCCCATGTAATAGGGGCCGATGTAGCGGATATAGTCCTGAAGGTTGGCCGCGTCGGTCTCCCGGAAGTTGTAAACATAGAGGAACAGATGAAAGATGAGGAAAGCCCCCAGCGCCAGGGTGCCGAACACACCCAGGCACACCGGGCGCAGGCGCTCGCCTTCCGACGCGGCCAGCGCCGCCGCGCCCAGCAGCAGCCAGATCAGGGCCAAAGCCAGCGCGCCGCCGCCCAGAAGGCACACCGGGATGGTGAAGGGGCTGGCAAACATCGCGTCCCGCACCTGGGCGAACTTTTCGGTGGGTTCCATGAAGCCCAGCAGCTGGGCCACGCCCTCGGCCATGGCCTGGCCCTGGGTGACCTCGTGGATCTCGCTGCCCACGGTGGTCTTGCCCAGGCCCGTCACCGCCGCCACATAGCGGCTCCAGCCAAGGTAGGCAAGGCCCCCGGGCAGGATGGCCAGCAGGGCCGGCAGCGTGTCTTTCAGGCGGCGGGAAACTTTGCGTTTCGGCCCGCAGAAGAGCCGGTCGGCGCAGACGAGGCCCACCACGATGCACCCGTAGGCAAGGCCCACGTCCTTGGTGAGCACCAGGAAGGCCGCCAGCAGCGCGGTGAGGCCGAGGGCCGCGGCGGGCCGCTGGCGCAGGGAGAAATAGACGCACAGGCTCGCCCCGAACACAAAGCCCAGGGGCAGGTCGCCCATGAAGGAGAGATAGACGTTGGAGATGCCGCCCAGAGAGGGCGCGCTGAAAAAGAAGGGCGTCAGGAAGCCGCAGGCGGCCGCCACCGCCGCCCCCGCTTTGGAGCGGCGGGGCAGGCTGGCCACGGCGGCCACGGCGGAGGCCAGCAGGGCATCCAGCGCAAAATAGGCCGACCATTCAGAGAAGCCCTCGCCGAAGAACTGGAAAAGATAGGCCACCAGCATCAGCGCCGGGGTGGCGGTGCGGGCCAGGAGGTTGCCCGGCGCCGCCGGGTGCAGCATGTCGTGGAGCTTGGTCAGCTTTGCCGCCGAGCCCCAGAGGCTGAACTCGTCGGTCTGGGTGAACATGGGCCGGGTGGCGGCGAACACGGCCAAAAAGAAGGCCGCCGCCAGCAAAAAGGTCATGAAGCCGGGGGTCAGAAGCTCCTTGAGCGCCCCGGCAAGTTCCTTTTTGAAGAGGAGCCACGCCGCCAGCGCCGCGGCGGCCAGATAGAAGGCCCAGCCCCCCGCCTCCAGCAGCCCCAGCATGCCGAAAAGGCACAGCCAGAGAGCCCCGCCGGCGATCACCGGCAGGGCCAGCAGGCCCGCGTCCAGCTTGAAACGACGGGCCAGCACGGCGCTGTAAAGGCTGATGGCCAAAAGCGCCAGTATCCCACTGAGCAGCGGCAAGCGCGCCGCCCCCTTTCGTTTTGGAAATCAGCCGATGACGTACACCGGCCCGATGAAGTAGTGCTGGAACAGCAGCACCGCGCCCAGGGCCCCGAACACCGCCGAGACCCCCAGCGCCACCCGCCGGGCCCTGGCCTGCCCTGCGGCCAGGCGGGGCTCCAGCACATGGCTCAAAAGGGCCGCCACCAGCACGAAAAGCATCAGAAAGGCGGGCAGGAAGTACCGCGCCTGCAAGCCGATGATGCGGATCATGCCCACCGGGGTGCTGGTGATGTACATCGCGGTGGCCGCGCCCGCCATGTAGACGATGCTCAAAGCGCCGAGGCCAAAGGCGGGCATGGGCCGAAGGCTGCTCTTCTCATGCACCGAAAGGGCCGCCGCGAAGAGCAGCACCAGGGGGCTGACCAGGCTGATGAAAGGCACTTCCAGGTCCAAAGCCCCGAAGAGGCCCAGCTGCCCCAGGAAGAAGTCGTTTTCATAGAAGCTGCCCAGCAGCACCGAAGCGTAGCGGAAGGGATTGGCCAGGATGCCCAGCAGCTGGGGCACCTCCGCCGCGCCCTCGATCTGGCGGCCCACATAGGGGTAGTTGAAGCGGAAGGCGGTGCCGTACCAGTCGAACAGCTTGCCCAAGGCAAGGCCGCCCGCAAGGCACCCGGCGGCCAGCTGCCACTTTTTGACCCGGGTCTTCCAGGCCGAGCGGGGCAGCACCAGCGGCAGCACCACCCAGAGCAGGCTGATATAGGGCTTGGCCAGGTTCATCATCAAAAAGGCCGCGGCGAACACGAGGATGTCCCTGTCCAGAATTTCGTCCTTGCAGTAGAAGCTGGCCACCAGGTAGTAAAAGCCCAGCAGGGTGGCGTCGTAGCTCACCGAAGCGGCCATGTAAAGGCTCAGGGGCAGCAGCATGAAGGCGGTGAACACCGGCTTGTAGCGCTTGCAGTTTGCAAGCGCCAGCCAGCACAGGGCGGCGTAGGCCAAAAGGTTTGCCAGCCGCGCGGCGTAAAGGCAGCCCAGCGCCCCAAAGCCCAGGGTGCGAGCAAGGAGGATGCCCAGCGCCTGGGGCAGCATGGAGAGGGTCATGAAGAAATAGGGCTCGCCCACTTCCTCTTTGGCGGGCCGGCCGTCAAAATAGGCGGCGAAGCCGTCGGCGATGCTCTCCACCCGGCCGTCCTCCCCCCGCTGCTTGAGGGCATAGCCCGCGGTGGTGTAGCTGCGCTCCTCGCCCTCCTCGGTGTAGGTGAGGCCCTGGCTGGTGTGGCTGGCCACCCACGCGCCGGGGAAACTCTCCACCAGCTTTGCCACGTCGTCGGGATAGAGGCGGTCGTGGTCGAAGGTGAAGCGGCCCTGGCTCAAAGAATAGCTGCGCAGGAAATGGGCCGTCTCGTCCGGCGCCTGCAAAGGCGGGTCGGCAAAGCAGAACAGCGCCCCGCACAGCACGATGGCCAGCGCCGCCTTTGCGTCAAAGCTGCGCAGCTTCGAGCCGGCCCAGACCGCCAGCGCCGCGGCCAGCACGAACACCGCCGCCGCGCCATAGAGCAAAAGGGCGGGTACGCCCCGGTCGTCGAGATAATACACCACCCGCCAGTAGTACATGAAGCCCACGGCGGCGGCCAGCGCGGCCAGAAGGCCCAGGGCGGCGAGCGCCGGGCGGGGCGGGCGCTTAAAATATTTTGAAAGCACGTTTTGCACGAAATGACCTCGCTCGCTCAGTTTGCGGCCCCTTTGGCAAAGGGCCCTTTAAAAACGGCACAAGCCGGGCCGCCCCTCGCCCGAGGGCCCGCCCGGCAGCCGGAACAGCCCGGCGGCAGCCGGGCCTTTTTTACAGATTGTAGACGTCGGGCTTGTACCGCTCCATGTTCCCGCGCAGAAACTCGATGGTGGCGGCAAGGCCCTGTTCAAAGGTATAGGCGGGCTTCCAGCCGGTGAGGGCGCGCATCTTGGAAGCGTCGCCCAGCAGGCGCTCCACCTCGCTGTTTTCCGGGCGCAGGCGCTGGGCGTCGCAGACGATCTTCGCCTCGGGGTTGATCTGGCGGATCAGCTCGTTCGCAAGATCGCCGATGGAGTGCTCCTCGCCGGTGGCGATGTTCACCTCCTGGCCGATGGCCCCTTCGCAATCGCCCAGGGCCATGAAGCCGGCGGCAGTGTCCTTGACGTAGTTGAAGTCGCGGGTGGGCTCCAGGCTGCCGAGTTTTATCTCGGTCCTGCCCGCCAGCAGCTGGGTGATGATGGTGGGGATGACCGCACGGGCGCTCTGGCGGGGGCCGTAGGTGTTGAAGGGCCGCACGATGGTGACCGGCAGCCCGAAGCTGCGCCAGAAGCTCTCGGCCAGGCGGTCCGCGCCGATCTTGGTGGCGGAATAGGGGCTCTGGCCCTGGAAGGGGTGCTTTTCGTCGATGGGCACGTACCGGGCGGTGCCGTATACCTCGCTGGTGGAGGTGACCAGCAGGTGCTTCGTGCCCACCTGGCGGGCGGCGTTCAGCACGTTCAGGGTGCCTTTGATGTTGGTGTCCACATAGCTGTCGGGGCTGTGGTAGCTGAAGGGGATGGCGATGAGGGCCGCCAGATGATAGACGATCTCCTGGCCTTCCATGGCGCAGCGCACGCCGTTGGGGTCGCGCACGTCGCCCATGAACACCTCGATCTCGTTTTTGATCTCGGGGGGCAGGGTGTCCAGCCAGCCCCAGGTGCCGAAGGAGTTATACAGGCAGAAGGCCTTGACCCTTTCGCCCTTTTTGACCAGTTCCTCGGTGAGATGGCTGCCGATGAAGCCGTCGGCGCCGGTGACCATGACGGTATGTGCCATACTTGCGCTCCTTTTTGACGCCGGGCCCTGGGCCCGGTTTTTCACAAAATCAGGTAAAAACAGTATACCCCATTTACGGCCGGATTTCAACCGCCTGCGCCCTTTACACCGCCGCGCAAAACAGATATAATAGGTTAGATATTGCCCGCATTTGCGCTGAAAGGAGGCCGCCGGGGTGAGTTTTCAGAGCTTTTCCTACTTTGCGTTCCTGCCCGCGGTGGCTTTTTTGTATCTGAAGGTCTGCCCGGCCCGGTTCCAGAACGGCCTGCTTCTGGCGGCAAGCGTCCTGTTCTACTGGGCGAACCGGCCCACCGGGGCGGACTGGCCCGGCGCGTGGCCGCTGGCGCCGCTGGCGGTGCTGGCGGCGGTGTGCTTTTTCGTCTGGCGGGCCGCCCTCGTCCTCGCCCGCAGGGAAAAGGGTCAGAGAGGCCGGCTGCTGGCCGCCGCCGTCGCCGCCCTGCTGGCGGTGCTGGCGGCGTTCAAATACTTTAACTTCCTTCTGCCGGTGCTGCCCCTGGCCCCCGGCGTCCTCCACGCCCTGCCCTTTCCGCTGGGCATCAGCTTCTACACCTTCGCCGCCGTGAGCTATCTGGTGGACGTGGCCCGGGGCGACATGGAGCCGGAAAAAAGCTTCGCGACCCTTGCGGCCTTCCTCTGCTTTTTCGGCACCATCACCGCCGGGCCCATCTGCCGCGCAAGGCAGCTGCTGCCGCAGCTGCATCAGGAGCACCGCTTTGACGCTTTTCGCACCGTGCGGGCGTTGCAGCTGTTCGCCTTGGGCCTGTTCAAAAAGGTGGCGGTGGCGGACGTCATTATGATGTATGTCCAGCCCATCTACGCCGACCCCGCCGGCCACGGCGGGGCGGCCCTTGCGGCGGCCACGGTGGGCTACACCCTCTATCTCTACTTCGATTTCGCGGGCTATTCCGAGATGGCCCGGGCCAGCGCCCTTTTGCTGGGGCTGGACATCCCCGAAAACTTCAAGACCCCCTTCTTCGCCTCCAACTTCTCCGGCTTCTGGAGCCGCTGGCACATCAGCCTTTCCAGCTGGCTGCAGGACTATCTCTTCACCCCCCTCGTCTGGGCGGACGCCTCCAAGCTGCCCCTCATCGGGCGGCGGGTGAGCCGCCTGTCGCCGGTGCTGTGCGTCTTTCTGGTGTTCTTCGTGTCCGGCTTCTGGCACGGCAGCACCCTGCCCTTCGTGGTCTGGGGCTTTTTGCAGGGCGCTTACCGCGCCGGGGAGGAACTCATCCACCAGAAGCTGGGCAAGCCCAAAAAGAAGGCCCCCGCCCGCCTGCTCTGGGCCAAGCGGGCCGGCGTGTTCCTTTTGTGGGCCTTCGGCATGGTGTTCTTTGCCGCCGGGTCCAGCGTGGGCGGCGCCGGCCTGGGCCAGGCCTTTGCCGTGCTGACCGGCTTTTTCCGAGGCTGGAGCCCCGTGCGCTTTGCCGCCGAGAGCTGGCAGGCGGTGCTGGACGGCTTCTACGCCCAGAACATGATGGCGGCGGCCTGGTGCGCCTTTCTGGCCTTCACCCTGGCGCTGGCGTTCTGGCTGGACTGGCAGCGGGCGTTCCGCTTCAAAAACAAAAGCGCCGAGCTGGTGCTGCAAGCGCAAAAGGGCGCGGTGCGCTGGGCGCTCTATTACGCGCTGGTGCTGGCCATCTTCGGCGGCCTTTTGATGGCCAGCGGCGGTTTCGGCGGCGCGAGCTTTGCCTACGGCGGCTTTTAAAACATAAGCGAAAGGGGGCGCGGGAATGCGCGGTATCTTAAAAAAGCTGGCGCTGCTGGCGCTGCCGGTGGCGGCGTATTTCTGCGTCTTTGCCGCTTTCGAGCCCAACAACTACTTCGGCCTCAAAGCCTCCACTTCCAGCGAGGCCCCGGTGGCCCGGCTGAAAAGCTACGCCGCCGAGCCCGGCGAGCGCATCATCGTGGGGGATTCCCGCCTTGCCCACTTCGATATGGAGCAGGTGGAAGAGGTCAGCGGCCGCCCCTGGCAGAACCTGGCCTTCGGCGGCGCTTCCCTGCGGGAGGGCGTGGACGTGGTGAACTGGGCGCTGGAACAGAACCCGGATCTCGAGGAAGTGGTGTTCGGCCTCTCCTTCTACACCGTCACCGAGACCTACGACGCCGACCGGATGAGCACGCTGGAAAAGACGCTCAACAACCCCCTGGCCTACATGTTCAACCTGGAATACAACGTGAACATGCTCACCGCTTTGTCCGAGCGGCTGCGGGGCATCCCGGGCGGGGCCGCCGAGGAGACCGGCGACTGGGTGTACCCCGAAGACTACACCGGCCCCGACGGCACGGTGTACCAGCTGCACGCCCGCCTTGCCACCTACCCCGAGGCCCTTGTGCCCCGGTGCAAAGGCTGGCGGCTCAACGCCGAGCAGCTGGCCCGCTTTTGCGAGATGGCCGCCGCCTGCCGGGAGAAGGGCGTGGAACTGACGGTGGTGCTGCCCCCCATGGCGGACATCGTGCTCACCGACGCCTGCATGCCCTTTGGCATCGACGAGGCCATGGCCGCCGAGTTTCTGCCGCGCCTTGCCGAATGGGCCGGGGAATACGGCTTCGCCGTGCTGGACTACGAGTGGGCGGACCGCCCGGACTTTGACGACGACAAGCAGTTCTTCGACGGGTTCCATCTGGACACCCGCTACGGCCTGCCCCAGTGGGTGGACCAGCTGTTCACCGACATCGGATAACTTTGCAAAAGGGAGGCGCCCGGAATGGGCCTTGACTTTCTGATTTTGTACGAGCACACGGTGCGGGAGTACGAAAGCGACCTGCTGCTCAAGCTCGAGCTGGAGCGCCGGGGCTACACCGCCGAGATCCGCCAGCTGCTGGACCGCAAAAAGCTCAAGTATTTCACCTGGAAAAAGCCGAAGGTGCTCGTTTCCAGCTGCATGTACGACAACGAGGCCATCAACAGCCACGTCTACAACAACGTCGGCCGGTGCGACAGGATCGTGAACCTCCACTGGGAGCAGATGCTCAGCGACACCCAGGAGGCGGGCGACTGGTTCAACATGAACGGCAACGCCAAAAAGTGCGTGCAGACCTGCTGGGGCCGCCGCACGGCCCAGCGGCTCATCGACCACGGCATGGAGGAAAAGAACACCCCCGTCACCGGCGCGGTGATGATGGATTTTCTGCGCCCGGAGTTTGCGGGTTACTTCAAATCGAAGGAGCAGCTTTGCGCCGAGCACGGCCTCGACCCCGCCAAAAAGCTGCACCTTTACATCTCCAGCTTCGGCTACGCCAGCATGACCGACGCCGAGGTCAAAGAGCTCAGCGAGATGGCGGGCACCGATTTTTCCGGCTTTGCCGCCACCAACCGGGTGAGCATGGCCGAGACGCTCGACTGGTTCGACCGGTACCTGGCCGGCCACCCGGAGGTGGAGCTGGTCTACCGCCGCCACCCCAGCGAGTGGAACAGCCCCGCGCTGGCCGGCCTCAGCCAAAAGCGGCCCAACTTCCACGTCATTTTTTCCGACAGCGTGAAGCAGTGGATCGTGGCGGCGGACTCCATCTCCATCTGGATGAGCACCGCCATCGCCGAGGTGTACATGGCGGGCAAAAGCTGCCACATCCTGCGCCCGGCGCCCATCGAGCACGAGTACGACCCGGTGATCTACGCCGGGGCGAAGTACGTCACCAATTACGAAGATTTCGCCGCCGCCCTGGCCGAGGACGCGCCCCCCTTCCCCATCGAAAGGCAGGTCATCGAGGGCTACTTTGACCCCAGCCCCGTCCCCGCCTACAAGCGGATGGCGGACCTTTTGGAGCAGGTGCGCAACGAGCCGCCGCGCGACGCGCCCATGGGCGAGGGCTTCACCCCTCATTTCAACTGGCTCAAATTCTTTGCTTTGTGGGGGGTGCACATCCTGTTTGCTTTGCGCCTGGAGCCCAAAAAGGTGTTTTTCTTCCACAAGGGCCTCGCCGGTTTCGCCCAGCGCATCTACGGCTATGTGGAGAAGGCCTATGTGCCCAAAGCCGACGCAAAGGCCATGGAGGCGCGCATCGCGCCCTTTGTGAAGTAAAGGAGGCGGCGCTTTGAACCCCCAGCTGCGCAAGAATCTTTTGTTCAACACGGCGGGCAGCCTGCTGTTTTATCTGTGCCAGGCGGCGCTGAACCTGCTGGTCACGGCGCTGGCGGGCGTTGCCGCCAACGGCATGCTGGCCACCGCCATGACCATCGCCAACGTCTGCCTCTCGGTGGCCAGCTTTGGCATGCGCACCTTCCAGGTGTCGGACCTTGCGGGAAAATACGCCGACCGCACCTATCTTTTAAGCCGCTATGCCACCCTGGCGACGGCAGGCGCGGGCTGCCTTGTGTTCGCCTTCGTCAACAGCTATTCCGCCGAGCAGCGGTGGGTCATCGCCCTCTACACCGCCTACCGCCTCATCGAGAGCTGGTCCGACGTGTGGCACGGCTTTCTGCAAAGGGGAGAGCGGCTGGACGTGGTGGGCGTCAGCTTCGGCGTGCGGGGCCTGGTCACCGCGGGCACGGTGACCCTGGGCCTTGTGCTCACCGGCAGCCTTGTGCTCACCCTGGCGGCGCTGCTGGCGCTGAACGCCGTTTATGTTCTGGCGGTGGATATGCCCCTGGCCCGCAGATACGCCGACCTTGCAAAACGGGGGGGCGGCAGCGTGCCGGCCCTTTTGGCCGAGTGCGCGCCGCTGGCGGTGTATGCCGCGCTGAACACCGCCATCCTCTCGGTGCCCCGCTATTTCTGCGAGCGGGTGCTGGGCGCCGTGAAGATGAGCTATTTCAACAACGTGTTTCTGCCGGTGCTCGTTTTGCAGGTGGCGGTCGTCTATCTCTTCGTGCCCTTCATCACCACCTTTGCCCGGCTGTGGAGCGGGAAGGACAAGGCGGGCTTTTTCCGGGGCCTCCTTCTGCTGGCGGCGGCGCTGGCCGCCATGTGGGCCGCCGGGGCCGCCGGCGCGGCGCTGCTGGGGCGCTGGGGCCTTTCGATCCTCTACCCCACCAGCCCGGAGATCCTGGATTATGCGCCCCTTTTGCAGCCGCTGGTGGCCGCCACCGTCTGCACCGTGGCTTCCACCGTTTTGTGCCACCTGCTCACCATCGCCCGCGACATGCGCGGCCTCATCCTGGGCAACCTGGCGGGCCTGGCCGCCGCCGCTGTGGTGAGCGTGCCGCTGCTTTCCGCCTTCGACATTTACGGCGCGGCCTTTGCCACCATCGCCGGCATCGGCGTGCAGGGACTGTGCCTGCTGGCGTTTTTGCTGGCGAAATGCCGCAAACAGTTCGCCTGACGCGGGTTTGTAATCCGCCGTCCGCCGTGGTATAATAACGCCATCGGAACCATTCGATTTTTTTACAGGGAGGTACCCACCCGTGAAATACTGCAAAAAATGCACCATGCCCGACACCCGGCCCGGCATCACCTTCGACGCCGAAGGGGTGTGCAGCGCCTGCCGCCATTACGAAAGCCGCTCCAGGGTGGACTGGGACGCCCGCTGGAAAGAGTTTGAGGCCCTGTGCAACAAATACCGCGGCATGAACGGCCCCGGCGGCTACGACTGCGCCGTGGCGGTGAGCGGCGGCAAAGACAGCCACTTCCAGGTCTACATCCTGAAAGAGGTCATGAAGATGAACCCCATCCTCTTCAGCGTGGAGGACAACTTCCCCATGACCGAGGCGGGCAAACACAACCTGAAAAACATCTCCGAGGCCTTCGGCTGCACCATCATCAGCTGCAAGCCCAACATCAAGGCCCAGAAGACCCTGATGCGCGCCTTCTTTGAAACGTACGGCAAGCCCACCTGGTATGTGGACCGGCTCATCTACACCTTCCCGCTGCACATGGCCCTCAAGTTCAACACGCCCCTGCTTTGCTATGGCGAGAACGTGAGCTTTGAGTACGGCGGCAACGCCGACGAGGAGACCTACTCCGCCCGCGGCCAGATCGAGAACGGCGTGGCGGTGGGCTTCCCCACCGAGGAGCTGCTGGGCTACGGCGTGAGCGAAAACGACCTGGCCCTGACCAAGGCCCCCACCGCCGAGGAGCTGGCAAAGCTCGACCCCTTCTACCTGAGCTACTTTTTGCCCTGGAACAGCTACAAAAACTACCAGCTGGCCAAGAGCCGCGGCTTCCACGACCTGACCCACGAGTGGGACCGCACCCACCACGCCGAGAACTTCGACCAGATCGACAGCCGCGCCTATCTCGTGCACAGCTGGCTGAAGTATCCCAAGTTCGGCCACGCCGCCGCCACCGACTACACCGCCCGCTACATCCGCTACGGCATGATGACCCGCGAGGAGGCCATCCCCATCATCAAGGCGCGGGACGGCGCGCTGGACCCGCTGAGCGTGCGGGACTTCTGCGAGTTCTGCGGCTACAGCGAGGCGGAATTCTGGTCCATCATCGACAAGTTCTACAACCGGGACATCTTCTATAAGGACGAATTCGGCCGCTGGATGCTGAAAGAGCCCATCTGGGAAGAGAAATAAGCCGCCGCGTTTGCGGGCGCTCTTCTGCCGGGGCGCCCGCTTTTTTCGTCTGCCACGAAATCAATGGCATGTAGGGCAAAACCCACTGCCGAAAGGATGAACGGTATGTCAAACTCACGCGGGGGCTACGCCTCCATCGACATCGCAAAATTCGTTGCCGCCCTGCTGGTCATCATGCTGCATCTGGCACCGGGATTGGGGCTGTTCTGCCAGCTGTTCAGCCGGCTGGCGGTGCCCTTTTTCCTGGTCTGCGCCGGATATTTTCTCTTTTGCAAAATGCCCGACGGCCCAGACGGCACCGCCATCCTGCGCTATCTGGGCCGGGTGCTGCGGCTGTATCTGGTGTGGACGGCTCTCTATTACATTGCCCTGCCCATCCTCACTCCTCCCTCCGGTCGTGAGGAGATCGCCTTTCTGACACGGCCCGCTGAGCTGCTCTGGCGGCTAGTGATCGATGGGAGCTGGTCGGTGCTGTGGTATCTGCTTGCACTGCTCTGGGCGGTGCTGCTGTGCTGGGGCTGCTTGCGGGCAGGCCTGGGCGCAGGCAGCACGTTGGGCGTGGCGGGCATCTTTTACCTGCTGGGCCTTCTGGGCCAGGCCTATTCCCCGCTCTTGGCCTCCCTGCTCGGGTTTGAGATGTTCCAGGCCTGCATCGAGGCGCTGGGCGGCAGCCGCAACGGCCTGTTCTTTGCCTTCTTCTATGTGGCACTGGGTCTGGCGCTCTCCCGCGCAAAACCGGTACCCCTGCCCCGGGCGCTGGCGGGCCTTGCGGTCAGTCTCCCGCTATTGCTGGCGGAACTGCTGCTGGTCGGCCGTCTGGCCCAGACTGCCGGCATGGACTCCCTTGCGCCGGATTTCTATTTCTTCACCGTCCCCGTCACCTTCTTCCTGTTTTCGGTGCTGCTGCAGACCGGCGGTGAGAGTCGCCCTGTGCATCGGCTGCTGCGAGTGATGAGTACCCTTTTGTATTGCAGCCACATCCTGTTCTGGAAGGTGGTCGGCTTTTTCTGCTGGCTGCTGGGCGTTCCCATCAGCGGCGCGGCGCTGTTCGCCGCTGTGCTGGTTCTCTCGCTGGTGTTCTCCCTTGTGGTGGCGCTGGCGGGCCGCAAAAAGCCTTTGGCCTGGCTGAGCTGGCTCTACTGACACGCCTTATGACAAAGCCGTTACAAAAGGCCCCGGAAGGCTGTTTTTCCGCTGCCGCCGTGCTATGATGAAGGCAGAAAAGGAGGCGCGCGGTATGGTGAAAAAGAAGCTGTGTTCCCTGCTGGTGTGTTTTCTGCTGGCGCTGGCTCTGCCTTTTGCCGCCTTTGCGGACATGGGGCCCAAACCCAGCGTGGAGGTGCAGACCAAGGGCCTTTCGCAAAGCTGCTGGGTCACCCTGCTGGCCCAGGAGACCGTCATCGGCCCCTGGGGCCTGCCCGGCAGCGAGCCGCCGGAGTGGTTCACAGCCGAAGAGCGCCCCGCCTGGGAGGCCTTCGCCGCCTATGAAGACGGGGACGGCTTCCACTTTTTGGAGTGGCAGGCACAGGTGGCGGACAACTCGCCCGCCACCTGGAGCTACATGGCCCCAAGGCACTTCAAAATTCTGTTCTGGTTCCCCGAAAGCGGCGGCTACGCCGTGACCGAAACGCTGGACCGCTATGCCTATTCCGCCGTCTACCGGGTGGACTTTTCCGGCGTTGACCCGGCGGCGGGCGGGGTGCAGGCGGTCGCCGCCCAAAAGAACTACGACTACGCCGGTGAGCTGCTGGGCCTTGCCGCCCGCTTTGTGCTGACGCTGGCGGTGGAACTGCTCATCGCCCTGCCCTTCGGCTACTTAAAGCGGCGGCATCTGCGGGTGCTGCTCGTCACCAATCTGGCCACCCAGCTGGCGCTGAATCTCGCCCTCAACCTCACCTGCTATTTCTCCGGGTCGCTGGCCATGTGGCTGCTCTACCCTCTCCTGGAGCTGGCGGTGTTCGCCGTGGAGGCGGTGGTGTTCCGGCTGACGCTCAAAAAGCCCGAGGGCAAGGGCCATCCGGTGCTCTACGCCTTCGTTGCCAACGCCGCTTCCTACGCCTTCGGCCTGTGGCTGGGCAACCTGGTGCCGGAGCTGTTCTGAAAAAAATGCTTGACAAACCCCACCGCTGTGGGTATCATAATGCATATACGCAAAGACGTTGACGAGAAGAGTAGATTTTCGGCATCGGCCTTTTCCAGAGAGCCCGGCCAGGTGGAAGCGGGCAAGGCACAGGAAATCGAACATGGCCTCCGAGTCGCGCGGGTGAGAGGCAGGAGCCTTAAATCCGCGACGGGCGCGCCCGTTAAAGCGCCAGGCTGTAACCGGCTTTTTGGCCGCCGCAGCCGCGAAGGCTTTTCCCCGCGAGGGGGAAGGCGAACCAAGGTGGTACCACGAAGCTTTTTATGAGCTCTCGTCCTTGCAGCCGTGCAGGGACGGGGGCTTTTTTGTTTGCCCGTTCGGGCCAACACCGGGTGGGAGTGAGAAGAAAAACCATGATCGAGATCAAGAACTTAGGCAAAGTATTCACCGAAAAGAGCGGCAAGGTGGTGGCGCTGCGCAACGCCTCGGTCACCATCAACGACGGCGACATCTTCGGCGTCATCGGCATGAGCGGCGCGGGCAAAAGCACCCTTCTGCGCTGCCTGTGCCTTTTGGAAAAGCCCTCGGAAGGGCAGATCCTGCTCAACGGGCGGGACCTGGCCGCCCTCTCGGGCGCGGACCTGCGCAGCGCCCGGAGGCAGATGGGCGTGGTGTTCCAGGGCTATAACCTGCTGATGCAGAAGACCGTGGCCGAAAACGTGGCCTTCCCCTTAAAGCTGGGCAAATACGACAAGGCCGCGGTGGACGCCCGGGTGAAGGAGCTTTTGGAGCTTGTGGGCCTGGCGGACCGGGCGGGCAGCTATCCCAGCCAGCTTTCCGGCGGGCAGAAGCAGCGGGTGGCCCTGGCGCGGGCGCTGGCCAGCAAGCCCCAGGTGCTTTTGTGCGACGAGCCCACCAGCGCCCTGGACCCCCTGACCACCAAGAGCGTGCTGGAACTTTTGAAGGACATCAACCAGAAGCTGGGCGTCACCATCATCATCATCACCCACGAGCTGGCGGTGGTGCGTTCCATCTGCAACCGCATGGTGGTCATCGACAACGGCCTGTTCGTGGAGCAGGGCGAGACCGCCGAAATCTTTGAGGACCCGCAAAGCGAAGTGGCCCGGCTTTTGCTGGGCAAAGGGGAGGTGTGAAGAGCATGGCGCAGTTTTTCGCGGAATACGGCGGCCTTCTTTGGGAGGGCACGCTGGAGACCCTGTACATGACCTTCGTGCCCACCCTGGCGGCCTACCTCATCGGCCTGCCCATGGGCGTGCTGCTCACCACCACCAAGCCCGGCGGCATCATGGCCGCCCCCACCTTCAACGCGGTGTTCGGCTGGCTGGTGAACCTCTTCCGCAGCATCCCCTTCATGATCTTGATTTTCTTTGTCCTGCCCGTCACCCGCCTCATTGTGGGCACCTCCATCGGCGCCACCGCCGCCAACGTGCCCCTGGCCATCGCCGCGGCGCCCTTCGTGGCCCGCATGGTGGAGCAGAGCCTGGAAGAGATCGACCAGGGCGTGGTGGAAGCCGCCCGCTGCATGGGCGCCACCAACTGGCAGATCATCACCCGGGTGCTGCTGGTGGAAAGCGTGCCCAGCCTGCTGCGGGGCCTTTCCATCACCATCATCACCATCTTCGGCTACACCGCCGTCACCGGCGCGGTGGGCGCGGGCGGCCTTGGCAACATTGCCTTCCGCTTCGGTTACCAGCGGTATCAGACCGATGTGATGTACGCCACCGTGGTGCTGGTGGTCATTCTGGTCTGCATCATCCAGAGCGTGTGCAGCTTTTTGGCCCGCAAGTCGGACAAGCGCAACCGCTGAACTTTCGCTTTAAGGCTGCCCGGCGCAGAGGGATGCCGGCGGCTTTTAAGAGATACACTCAACAGAAAAGGAGAGAGAAGAACATGAAAAAGATCGTTGCACTGGCCCTGACCCTGTGCCTGGCGCTGGGTCTGGCTGCCTGCGGCTCCTCCGGCGAGCAACTGCAGATCGGCATCCCCGCCGACGCCACCAACGGCGCCCGCGCCCTGCTGCTTCTGCAGGACCTGGGCATCATCACCCTGAACGACGGCGTGGGCCTTGCGGCCACCGAGCGGGACGTGAAGGACAACCCCTACAACGTGAAGATCGTGGCCATGGAGGCCGCGAACCTCCCCAGCAGCCTGCCTGACCTGGACTTTGCGGTCATCAACGGCAACTACGCCTCCGGCGCGGGCATCGGCGACACCGTTCTGGTGACCGAGGATGCCGAGAGCGTGGCCGCCCAGACCTACGGCAACGTGCTGTGTGTCAAGGAAGGCCGCGAGGAGGAGCCCGCCGTGCAGGCGCTGCTGGCCGCCTTGATGAGCGAGGACACCCAGAACTGGATCGCCGAGAACTACAACGGCGTGGTCATGCCCATGGGCGCGCAGGAGCTGGCCTGGCCCGAGATCGCCGAGCCCGTCACCCTGAAGGTGGGCGCTTCCCCCAGCCCCCATGCGGAAATCCTGGAATATGTGGCCCCCCTCCTGGCCGAGCACAACGTCACCCTGGACATTGTGGAGTTTGACGACTACGTGATGCCCAACACCGGCGTGGAAGATGGCAGCCTGGACGCCAACTACTTCCAGCATCAGCCCTATCTGGACGACTTCAACGCCGAGAACGGCACCCACATCGCGAGCGTGGGCGTGGTGCATTACGAGCCCATGGGCCTGTATCCCGGCAAGACCTCCAGCCTGGACGTGTTCAACAAATAAGCGGCTCAAAAAAGGAGCCTGCGCGCCGCGCAGGCTCCTTTTTTTTGTATTCACGCCGCGGCGGGCAGGGCGCGGCGCCGGTCCGCCCAGGCCAGCGGCCCCCGGTAGACCACCCGGAACCCCGGCATGCGGGCAAAGTCCTCCGGGCGGATGAGGCTGGAGTGGCAGGGCAGGGTAAGCGCCCCGGTGCGCTCCAGCACGTCCGCCACGAACTGGCTGCAAAAGTATTTGCCCGGCCGCACGTGGGGGATGCCCAGCCCCGCCAGCGCAAGGCCCAGCACATCGTAGTCCCAGCAGGAGCCGGCGGAGGCCATCACCGTCATCTGCCGCTCGATGGCCTCGTATGCGGCGCGGCTCACCTCCAGCTCCAGCAGCAGGCTGTCCGCCCCGCCGCAGCGTCCGAACACCCCGGCGTGGATGTCCTCCCGGATGAAGCCGCCGGGCAGCATGAAGGGCTCGTAGCGCCGGGCAAAGCTGTACATCCGCACAAGGTCCCGGTCCAGCGCCAGGCTGGCGTGGGTGTAGCGGCTGCCGCCCACGCCGTGAAGCAGCCGGGCGAACAGGGTGTCGGTGCGGGTGAGAAGGATGTAAACACAGGGCATGGGGGTCTCTCCTTTGGGGCAGCGCTTGCCGGTTTTGACGTCTTGTTCATAAAAACGAGACTGCGCCCTCAATTTTTTCAACGCCCCGACAAGGGATTTGACAAGGTTTTTCGCCGCCACTATAATGAAGGAAATCTCGCACCGAAAGAAGGCCTTCGCCATGCGCCATCTGGGCACCGTTCCCCTGCTCACGCCCCGCCTCTCGCTGGCGCCGCTGCGCGCGGCGGACGCGGAGGAAATGTTTCGGAATTGGGCCGGCGACGAGGCCGTGGCCCGGTTCATGCGCTGGCCCGCCCACAAAACCAGCCTGGAGACCTTTCAGCTTCTGGCCGCATGGGAGTGCCTCTATTCCAGCGCCGGCTACTACAACTGGGGCATCCGCCGCCGCGCGGACGGCGCGCTGATGGGCACCATCGGCTTTGTTTTGGGCGAGGAGCAGAGCCCGGAAGCCTGGCGCGCGCCGGGGCTGGATTTTTCCGCCGGGGTGTGGGAGCCGGGCTACTGCCTGGGCCGTGCCTTCTGGGGGCAGGGCTACGCCGCCGAGGCGCTGGCCGCCGTGCGCGATTTCTGGTTCGACGAGGTGGGCGGCGCCTGGCTGGCCTGCTGCCACGCGGAAGAAAACCCCGCCAGCGGCCGGGTGATGGAAAAGGCGGGCTGGCGATTTGACCACGCCGCCGCCTATCACAAAGCCGACGGCACGCCGGTGGCCTGCCGGGCATACTATCTCAAAAAGGAAGAAAGGCCGAAAACGCCTTTGAGGTGAAACGATGAGCGAACAGATCACGCAAAACGCCCCGCCGGTGAAGGTGCTGCTGCTGGGGCTGGACATGGGCCAGTTCGACGCCGAGCGCAGCATGGACGAGCTGGCGGCGCTGTGCGAAGCCAACAACATGGAGGCGGTGGCCAGCCTCCTCCAGAAAAAGGGCGCCCCCGAGGCGGGCACCGTGCTGGGCGAGGGCAAGCTGGCCGAGGCGCGCCTTACCTGCGAAAATCTTGGCGCCGAGGCCGCCGTGTTCGACGGCGAGCTGTCCGGCAGCCAGCTGCGCAACATCTCCGACGCGCTGGGCGTGGAGGTCATCGACCGCACCATGCTCATTCTGGAAATTTTCCGCAGCCGGGCGGTCACCGGCGAGGGCAAGGTGCAGACGGAGTTGGCCCTTCTGCGCTACCGCCTGCCGCGCCTTGCGGGGCTGGGCGAGGCCTTGAGCCGCCAGGGCGGCGGCGGCGGGGGCGGCGGCGGCGCGCGGCGCGGCGCCGGCGAGAGCAAGCTGGAATACGACCGCCGCCATGTGCGCCGGCGCATCGAGGCGCTGGAGCAAAAGCTGGCGGAGCTGGAAAAGCGCCGGGGCGAAAACCGCCGCGCCCGCCAGCGGGCGGGCACCCCGGTGGTGAGCCTGGTGGGCTACACCAACGTGGGCAAATCCAGCCTTTTGAACGCTTTGTGCGGCTCCGACGCGCTGGAGGCGGATATGCTTTTCGCCACGCTGGACCCCACCGCCCGCAAGCTGACCCTGCCCAGCGGCCTGAATGTCGTCGCGGTGGACACGGTGGGCTTTGTGAGCCGGCTGCCCCACAAGCTGGTGGAGGCCTTCAAAAGCACTTTGGAGGCGGCCGCCTATTCCGACGTGATCGTGAAGGTGGCGGACGCCGCCGACAGCGAGCGGGAGGCCCAGCTGGAGGTGACCGACCAGGTGCTGGCGGAGCTGGGCTGCGGCGGCATCCCCCAGATCACCGTCTACAACAAGTGCGACAAGGCGGGGGCGGTGCCCTTCCAGCCGGGGGTTCTGCTCACCAGCGCCCGCACCGGCCGCGGGCTGGACGCCCTGCTGCAAAAGCTGGACGAAGCCCTTTCCGACCGGGTGCGGGCGGTGAAGATGCTGCTGCCCTACGGCAAGCTCTCCCTGGCCGAGGCCATGCGCAGCCGGGGCAGCGTCACGGTGGAGGACTACCGGGAAGACGGCGTCTGGTTCGAGGGCTTTGTCAAAAGCACCGACCTGCACCTCTATCTGCCCTATCTGGAACAATAAGCGAACGGGGCCGCGGCGCGGCCGCGGTCCCGCTTTTCTTTACAATGCAACAGGACCCGCCTTGCGGCGGGTCCTGTTGCATAGAGGGGTGGGAAAGTATAAATAAGGTGAGAAAGCATTTGAACGAGCACCCGTCGGGTGCTGTGATTATCATTATACGGGTTTTGCTTTAAATGTCAAATTGAAAATCCCGGGTTTTCTTTTATATTCTTCTTTACAATCTGGTTTTTTATTTATATAATTAAGCTGTTCCCCAAATCTCTGCTCTGTTTTTTATTTTGTTAATCTTTACAGGCAAAACCCTTTAATTTATCAGTTTTTTATCACTATTGCCACTATGTCGTCGGGAGGGAGACACGATGGACAAACTGGACAAAAAGATACTCGGCCTTTTGGCACAAAATGCAAGAATGTCGGTGAAAGAGATCGCGGAACACGTTTCGCTCACCAGCCCGGCGGTGTCCAGCCGCATCCACCGGATGGAAAAGGAGGGCATCATCGACGGCTACACGGTGCTGCTGAAAAGCCCCGAGAGCCAGCAGACGGTGAACGCCCTCATCAGCGTGTCGGTGGCCCCCGCCGGCCGGGAGGAATTTCTGGCGGCGGTGCACGCCGAGCGGCAGGTGACCCAGTGCTTCCACGTCACCGGCAGCCACAGCTACATCGTCAAGGTAGCCTGCGACACCATGCAGTCGCTGGAGCACCTCATCACCCGCTGCCAGCGCTCCGGCCCCACCAGTACCCAGATCATCCTGTCCACCCCGGTGGACCGCCAGCCCGACCCCATGGGCAGCCCGGTGCAATGATCGGCCCTGCCGGCGCGTTTATGCATCAAAGCCTCCTTCGGGGGGCACAGTATTCAAAAAGGAGATTTTTATCATGAAACGTATTTTCAGCCTGATGGCTGTCTGCCTGCTGGCCCTGGGCCTTGCCGCCTGCGGCTCCTCCCCCGCTTCCTCCGGCGAGCCGAAGGACTATGTGGCCATCCTCACCGGCGCCCGCCCCGCCAAAGACAACGAGGACCTGGTCATCTTCCACCTGAAAGACGGCGCCTACACCGCCACCGGCGGCTACGCCGGCGAGCTGACCGAGGAGGACATTGCCAGCCAGGGCGCCATGTGCCTGCAGGTGCTGGGCCTGGCCGAAGAGGACGTGGAGGAGGCCGCCTTCAGCGTGAGCATGATGAACGTGCAGTCCTACGGCCTTGCCATCGTCAAGCCCGCCGAGGGCAGGCAGGCCGCCGTGACCGAGGGCCTGCAGGCCTTCATCGACAGCCAGAAGGCCGCCCAGGAAAACTACCTGGCCGACCAGTACGCCATCGCCAAGGCCGCCAGGCTGGACGCCGTGAAGTCCGGCGAGGTGGTGCTGGTGATGTGCGCCGAGCAGGACGCCGTGTTCTCCTCCATCAAGGACGCGCTGGCGTGATCGCGCAAACCTGCCGCCGCCCGGGGCGTTGCCCCGGGCGGCGTTTTTTGGTATAATGGTGCGGGCGGGGCGTGCCCCGCCGAACTTCTGCAACGAAAGGCGGCGCGCCATGAAAGCCACCGTTGTGATCCCCAACCTGAACGGCGCGGGCTGGCTGCGGGACTCCATCGAGTCCGTCTGGGCCCAGACCGAGCAGGATTTCGAGCTCATCGTGGTGGACAACGGCTCCACCGACGAAAGCCTCGCCATTGCCCGCAGCTACCGGGGCCGGGCGAATTACACCCTCATCGAAAACGCCGAAAACACCGGCTTTTCCCATGCGGTGAACCAGGGCATCCGGGCCGCGAAGGGCGAGTTTGTGGCCCTTTTCAACAACGACGCCTTTGCCGAGCCGGGCTGGCTTGAAAACCTGCTGGCGGCGGCCGAAAAGGACGGGCGCATCTTTGCGGTGAGCAGTTTGATGATCCGCCACTTTGAGCGCAACCTTGCCGACGACGCGGGCGACTACGTCACCCTCCTGGGCTTTGCCTGCAAGCGGGGCGACGGCATGAAGGCCAGCCGCTATCAAAAGGCATGCCGGGTGTTTTCCGCCTGCGGCGGCGCGGCGCTTTACCGCAAGAGCATCCTGGACAAGATCGGCCTGTTTGACGAGCACTTTTTCGCCTACTTCGAGGATGTGGACATCAGCTGGCGGGCCAACAGCCTGGGCTACAAAAACGTCTACTGCCCCACCGCCCGGTGCTACCACATCTGCGGCGCCACCACCGGCGCGGTGCGCTACAACCCCTTCAAAAGCGTGCAGAGCGGGCGCAACAGCATCCTGCTGCCCTACAAGAACATGCCCATCCTGATGTTTTTGCTCAACCTGCCCTTTTTGGCCCTGGGCTATCTGATGAAGGCGGTGATGTTCCGCCTGCGGGGCTACGGCCCGGCCTACTTCCAGGGCTTCAAGGAGGCGCTGAAGGTCATGGGCAGGCTGGAAAAGCCAAAATTCCGCCTGAAAAACCTGCCCAACTACGCCCTCATCCAGCTGTGGCTGGCGGCGGGCGCCGTGCGCTACTTCATCTACCGCGCCCAGCGCGCTTTGCACATCACCTGAATTTTTCCCCTGCCCTTTCTCGGGCGGGGGAGTTTTTTGCCCCCGCCAGACTTTGTTCCCTTCCGCCGCCTTTTTCCCCTTCCCCGGCGCTTCCGAACATTTTGACAAAAAAAGTTGTCAAACCCTATTGACAAAGAAAGTTGTCATGCTATACTGGTATTGACAACGATACTTGTCAATTTGACAATTATCTTTTGCAACAATGAAAGGAGGCCGCCTATGCCGCTGGCAAACCGCGTGAAGGAGCTGCGGGCTGCGAAGGGGCTGAACCAGCAGGAGCTGGGCGCGATGGTGGGGGCGTCCCGCCAGACGGTGAGCCTGATCGAGCGGGGAGACTATAACCCCTCGGTGACGCTGGCTCTGCGCATCGCCCGGGTGTTTTCGGTGCCCGTGGAAGAGGTATTCACATTGACCGGGGAGGGAACGGAATGAACAAACAGACCGGAGCGCCCAAAGCGAGAAAGGGCGTTTACATCAAATTCACTCTTTTAATGATCGCCAGCGCCCTGACGGGCGCGTTCATCAGCATCTTCCTGTTTGGCCGGGAGGACGGGCTGCTGCAGCTGACCCGGCAGGTCAGCGACGGGCTCATCCTTGCGGGGCCCTGGCTGCTGGCGGCAGGCCTTGTGCCCTGTGCCGTGGCCCACGGGCTGTACCGCTCCGCTTTGAAGGCCGCCGCCCGGGCCGACGAGGACGACGAAGCCTTTGAGACAGCCAATCGGCGGCTGAGCCTCTCCATGGCCTTTTCGGCGGTGGTGATGCCCTGGATGATGCTCACCTCCTGCCTTGCGGTGCCCGCTGTGACCCTGTGGGAAAGCGCCGTTCCCGCCCTGGCGGTGGTGCCGCTTATGATCGCCGAACTGGCCTGGAGCTACGGGCTGCAGGCGGTGGTGGTGCGCACGATGCAGCGCCTCGCGCCGGAAAAGCGGGGCAACGTGTTCGACCTGCGCTTTCAGAAGGACTGGTACGCCAGCTGCGACGAGGCCGAGCGCCAGCGCATCGGCGAGTGCGGCTACCACACCTATCTCACCATGACCAAAATTTATCCCTTCACCCTGCTGGCGGCGCTGCTGGCGATCATGTACGGCGGCGCCAGCGTGCTGTGGGCCGTGGTGCTGGGCGGGCTGTGGCTCACCCAGACCCTCAGCTATCTTCTGCGGGCCTACAAGCTGGAACATGGCAAAGCCAAAACGGAATAAACGGGGAGGAAACGAACCATGGAATGGACCAGAACCGAAAAACGGCAGCTTGCCAT
Organism: Candidatus Allofournierella excrementigallinarum; assembly: GCF_944388085.1. Taxonomy (NCBI): domain Bacteria; kingdom Bacillati; phylum Bacillota; class Clostridia; order Eubacteriales; family Oscillospiraceae; genus Allofournierella; species Candidatus Allofournierella excrementigallinarum. Next base: position 35,655 of record NZ_CALXHK010000017.1, read on the forward strand.
CTTCTTTGCGGTGGCCTTCGGCGTGCCCTGTCTGATGGGCGTGGCGATGGCCCTGGTGCACAGCATGGGGGGCAGCACCGCGGTGTTTGCCAACGCCCAGATGTTCTACCCCGCCGCCGGCGCGATGCTGGCGCTGCTCGTCACCCGCCGGGGGGATAAGCTTCTGCCCCGCCGCTTTTTCGTCGGCTTTCTCGCCCTCACGGCGGTGATGGCGGCCGTCTCGCTGGCCACCTTCATGCAGCCGGAGGCGGCGCTGCTGCTCGCCAACCTTGTCATCATTCTGGGCAGCCTGGTGTGCCTTGTGCTTTATTTCCTGGACGGCAGGGCCCGCCGCACCGCCGGCGGCCTGCGCCTTGGCGGCGCCGGCGGCGGCAGGGCCATCGTGCTCACGGTGCTGCTGTTCCTGGCTTTGTATCTGGGGCGCTATGCCATCCTCATCGCCGCCTCCAAGCTGGCCGACCCCTCCGCCACCCTGGCGGACATGGGCTTTACCACCGACTGGCTCTATCTGGGCATCAATCTGGCTTTCCTGCCGCTGAATTTCTTTCTGGTCTACACCCCCTTTCTGGGCGAGGAATACGGCTGGCGCGCCTTTTTGCAGCCGCTGCTGCAAAAGCGGTTCGGCCCCCGGCGGGGCGTGCTGGCGCTGGGCGTTTTGTGGGGGGTGTGGCACCTGCCGCTGAACATCTTTTTCTACAGCCCCAGCACCTGGCTGCAGAGCCTTGTCAACCAGATCGTGCTCTGCGTGTGCCTGGCGGCCTTCTTCGGCTATGCCCAGCACAAGACCCGCACCGTGTGGGTGCCGGTGGTGCTGCACTATCTGAACAACAATCTCATCGCCGTGTTTGCCGGCACCACCTCCGTCATCGAGAACCAGGTCATCGGCTGGGCCGACGTGGCGGTGGGCGCCGTGCTGCTGGCGGCCCTCTATCTGCCCAGCCTGGCCAGCCGCTTCTGGAAAGAGCCGCTGCCCTGCCTGCCTTTGGACGCCCCCGCGGAGCCTGCGGCCCCCGCCGCAAACGCCGAAGCGCCCAAAGCCGGCAAGCAGCCGCCCCCGTATGGGCCTTTGAACTGAACGCAAAAAAGAACGCCCCGCGGGGCGTTCTTTTTTGCGTCTTTTTAGTCGCCGTCTTTCAGGATGCAGGCGTCCCGGTCGGGGCCCACCGAGATGTAGCGGATGGGCCGGCCCACCGCCTTTTCGATGTAGCGCACGTAGTCTTTCGCCGCCTGGGGCAGCTCGGCCCAGCGGCGGCAGCCGCTGATGTCGCAGCGCCAGCCGGGCAGGGTCCTGACCACGGGCTTCGCGTTGTCCAGCTGGGTGCCCAGGGGGAAGCGGCCGGTCTCCACGCCGTCCACCAGATATTTTTCCACCACCGGCACCTGGTCCATATAGCCCAGCACGTCCAGCAGCGTCAGGGCCAGTTCGTCCGCGCCCTGGCAGGCGGCGCCATAGCGGCTGGCCACCACGTCGAAGGGGCCCACCCGCCGGGGCCGGCCGGTGGCCGCGCCGTACTCGTGGCCCGCCTCCCGCAGCAGGTGTTTTTCCTCCTCGGTCATGGCCAGCTCTGCGGTGAAGGGGCCCTCGCCCACGCAGGAGGAATAGGCCTTCATGATGCCGATGCTCTTGTCCAGCTTGTGGCCGGGCAGGCCGGCGCCGATGGGGGCGTAGGCGCCGATGACGTTGGAGGAACTGGTGTAGGGGTAGATGCCGAAGTCGATGTCCCGCAAGGCGCCCAGCTGGGCCTCGAACAGGATCTTTTTGCCCGCGTCGTCCGCCTCGGCGAGGTACGCCCCGGTGTCGCAGATGTAGCCCCGGAACATCTCGCCGTACTTCTGGCACCAGGCCCAGGCCTCTTCCAGGTCGATGGGTTTTGCGCCGTAGACCCGCTCCAGCGTCAGGTTCTTCCACTCCACGATGGTGGCCAGGTGGCGTTTGCGGCCCTCGTCCAGGTGCGCCAGGTCGCCCATGCGCAGGGTCTTTTTCATGTATTTGTCGCCGTAGGCGTAGGCGATGCCCCGCCGGGTGGAGCCGAACTGGCTGCCGCTGGCGGAAAGCCGGTCCTCCTCCAGGCCGTCCTCCGCCGCATGCCAGGGCATGCAGACGGTGGCCCGGTCGCTGATCTTCAGGTTCTCGGGGCTGATCTCCACGCCCTTTTCCCGCAGGGCGGCCAGCTCCTTTTCCAGATGGGCCGGGTCGATGACCATGCCGCCGCCCATCACGCAGACCACGCCGGGCCGCAGGATGCCCGAAGGCAGCAGGTTCAGAACAAACCTGCCCCGCTCGTTTTTCACGGTGTGGCCCGCGTTGTTGCCGCCCTGATACCGGGCCACGATGTCATAGTCGCGGCTGAGCAGGTCCACCATGCGGCCCTTGCCCTCGTCGCCCCAGTTCACGCCAGTGATCGCTGTCAACATGCCTTGTTCCCCTTTTCCCCGTCTTGAATATCGTATGGCCAAAAAAAGATGCAGCGGCTGCCGGATCGTGAGATCCGGCAGCCGCTGCATGCCCTTTTTCACGCCGATTAGGATACCACCTTAAAGCGCGGATGTCAACCGTTTTTTTGCATTCCCGCTGGGGCGCGGCCCTCTCAGCCGCCGCAGAGCCTGCGCATGGCTTCCGGGTCGGTGAGGATGAAATACTTCCCCTCCCGGGCAAGCAGACCCTGATCGATGAACATATTGAACACATTGCCCACCGTCACCCGGCTGGCGTTGACGATGCCCGCGATGTCCTGCTGGGTGAAGTGGATGGAGATGCGCACGCCTTTTTCGTGCTCCTTGCCGTACTGGCGGCAGAGGTTCAGCAGCTGGCTGGCGATGCGGTGGGTGGCCTGCTTGAAGGACAGGTCCAAGATCTGCCGGTAGAACACGTCGTTTTTGCGGCACAGCAGGGAGATGACCCGCTGGGTGAGCTGCCAGTCGCGCTCCATCGTCTCCCGCAGTTCCGCCGCCGGCACCTTCCAGACCAGGCTGTCCACGATGGCAACCGCCGAGAATTGATGCGCCGCGCCGGTCAGGCAGGAGGACTCGCCCACCATCGCCCCCTTTTCGGCGATGTAAAGCTGCTTTTCCGCCCCGTCCTCCTGGTAGGAGGTGATGCGAAGCCGGCCGGACTTCACGATAAACACCGCGTCCGCCGCGTCCTCCTGGTGGAAAAGGATCGCCTTTTTCCGGTACTGCGCCGGGGTGCGGCCCTCGGTCAGGGGCGCCCAGCCCTCCGGATCCAGAGTGATCCAGGGAGAATCCTTCCATTCGCTGCTCTCGTACATATTTCTCGACCTGCCTTTCCGCAACAGCGACTGAGCCAAAACCTGATATCACTTCATGATACTTTTTCCCTTCTTTCATGTCAAGACAAGTATTTTACATATCTTCCGGGCGTTTTATGCACAGCGCACGAAACTTTTTATCAAAATGTCAAATACTTTATAGAACTTGACACGCATCAGAGGGTATCATGGAGCCAGAGGTCAAACAGGAGGTGACAGTAGAAATGACAGTGGAAACAAAGCTGGAACAGCTTGGCCTGACGCTGCCTGCGGTGCCCGCGCCGGTGGCCGCCTATGTGCCGGGCGCGGCGGACGGAACGCTGGTGTTCACCAGCGGCCAGCTGCCCACGGAAAACGGCGTGCTGCGCAAGGGCAAGCTGGGCGAGGACATGACCGTGGAAGAGGGCTATGAAGCCGCCCGCATCGCGGCGCTGAACTGCCTGGCGGTGGTCAAGAGCCTGGCGGGCAGCCTGGACCGGGTGGAGCGCGTGGTCAAGGTGGTGGGGTTCGTGAACTGCACCCCCGATTTTGAAGCGCAGCCCAAGGTCATCAACGGCGCTTCGGAATTGCTGGGCCAGGTTTTCGGCGACGCCGGCCTGCATGCCCGCAGCGCGGTGGGCGTGAGCAGCCTGCCGTTGGGCGCGTGCTGCGAAGTGGAGCTCATCATTCGTCTGAAGCCTTGATGGAGAAGGCTTGCAATACATCATCATACAATAAAAAACGGAGGTAAGCTGCAATGAGTTACGATTGGGAGAAACTGAGAAAAGAAGAATGGCCCGTTCTGGAGACCATGACCTTTTTGGACGCCGCCTGCGTCAGCTTTGCGCCCCAGCGCACCGTGCGCGCCGTCAAGGAGTTTGCCGACATGACCGCCCGCCAGGACGAGGCCAACTCCAGCGCCCACCACATCGCGCTGGACGACAAGCGCCACAAGGCTTATGTGGAGGCCGCAAAGCTGCTGAACGCCGACCTCGATGAGATCGCCCTGGTGGAGAGCACCTCCCACGGCCTGAACATCGCCGCCCAGGGCATCGAGCTGAACGACGGCGACAACATCGTGACCACCAACCTGGAGTTCATCCAGGTGGCCCTGCCCTGGTGCGTCATCCGCAAGGAGAAGAACATCAACATCCGCGTGTGCAAGCCCGCCGACGAGCGCTTCACCGCCGCCGCCTTCGAGCCCCTGGTGGACGACAAGACCCGCGTGCTGGTGATGTCCACCCTGGAGTGGTGCAACGGCTGGCAGAGCGACATGAAGGAGATCGGCGACTTCTGCAAGGAGCGCGGCATCTACCTGGTGGTGGACGCGGTGCAGCAGCTGGGCGTGACCAAGATCGACACCAAGGCCTGCCACATCGACATCCTCACCGCCGGCGGCCACAAATGGCTGAACTCCCCCTACGGCACCGGCGTGCTGTATGTGAACAAGGAGACCCTGCCCAAGCTCAAGCAGAGCTACGCCGGCTACCTGAACACCACCGTCCCCGAGGGCGGCTGGGGCGCCTACTGGGAGAATCCCGCCGCGCCGTCCGTGCACGACTGGACCTTCCCCATGACCGCCCGGCGCTTTGAGATCGGCGGCACCTCCAACTACACCGGCGCCATCGCCCTGGGCGAGAGCCTGGGCCTGGTGAACGAGATCGGCATCGAGAACATCGAAGCCCATGTGCGCGAGCTGGCCAGCTACTGCATGGACCGCATCGAAGAGATCGGCGGCACCCTGATCACCCATCGTGACCCCGGCCATTTCGGCGGCATCGTCATCGCCCGCCTGTATGACGATCTGGACACCGACCGCATGATCCTCAAGAAGCTGCACGCCCGCAAGATCTTCATTGCCCAGCGCTTCACCGACTATGTGGGCGGCTTCCGCATCTCCTGCCAGTACTTCAACAACAAGAAAGACATCGACACCATGATCGAGGGCATGAAAGACCTCATCAAAGAGATCGGCCGCGAGCCCGATTACAAGGGCTGAGCGGGCCTTCGCAAAGGACACGCGTTGAACGTTTCATAGCGCATTTCAGCCCTGCATAAGCGCAGCACAGATGCTTCGGGGCGCCGCCCCGGGGCATCTGCTTTCTTTTTTGCGCCCTTTTTCCCCGGCCGCGCTTTGCGGCGCAAGCGGAGGGAGCCCGTCCACACCCTGGCAGGTTTTGCCTTATTGCGGACAGGGACGGTCCCGTTCCCCCGGCCCGCCGGCAGGCGCTTCCGGGTCAAAAAGCCCGCACAAATCCATTTATGAGGAGGGTACCTATGTTCACTGCGTCTGAGAAAGACACACGGATCCAATTTCGCGGCGGTATGTTCGGCCTGCTCGTTCCGTTCATTGTTCTGTTTGCGGGCATCATCCTTCTGTCTGTAAGCGGCCAGGCGCTGCCCATGGCCTTCTGGGCCCCCACCCTGGCGGCGGTGCTGGTGGCGCTCATCATGGCCAAAAAGCCCACCCAATGCGCAGACCTGCTGATTCAGGGCATGCCCTCCGAGATGGTCTCCATCATGCTGATGGCCTGGTTTTTAGCCGGCATCGTGGCCCAGCTGATGAAGGAGACCGGCCTGATCGAGGGCCTGATCTGGCTGAGCATCAACATCAACCTGAGCGGGCGCTTCTTCCCGCTGATCGCCTTCATCTGCGGCAGCCTGCTGTCCACCGCCACCGGCACGGCCCTGGGCACCGTCATCGCCCTGGCCCCCATCCTCTACCCCGTGGGCGTGGCGCTGGGCGCCAATCCCCCCGTGATGGCGGCGGCCATCGTCAGCGCCGCCTACTTCGGCGATAACATCGCCCCCGTGTCCGACACCACCATCGCCTCCGCCTACACCCAGGGCGTGGACGTGTCCGCCGTGGTGCGCTCCCGTCTGAAATACGCCTTTGCGGCCGCCGCCATCGCGGCGGTGGGATTCTTCATCTTCGGCGCCGGCGGTTCCGGCGACGGCGATCTGTCCTTCGTGGGCGAGCTCTCCCCCAAGGGCCTCATCATGCTGGCCGTTCCCGCGCTGCTCATCATCCTGATGTACCGGGGCGTGCACCTGATCGTGGCGCTGATGGGCGCGGGCAGCGTGGGCATCGCGCTGGGCCTGGTCACCGGCCTGCTGCCCTTCTCCCGCCTGCTGGTGGTGGACATGGACAACTTCGTGGTGAGCGGCGTGCTGGTGGAAGGCATCCAGAGCCTCATCGACATTGCCATCTTCGCCATGCTGCTGATGGGTCTGGTGAACCTTTTGGACAAGGGCGGTTTCTTTGAATGGCTCATCAACGCCTGCGCCAACTACACCAAGGACGCCCGCTCCTCCGAGCTGATGGTGGCCCTCATCGACATCATCCTCTGCCTGCTCACCGTGGCCAACAGCGTGGCCATCGTGATGGAGGGGCCCATCGCCAAGCGCCTGCTGGTGGAAAAGCACCACATCACCCCGGACCGCAGCGCCAACATCCTGGACGCCGTGTCCTGCGCGGCAATGTGCCTGATTCCCTACGGCTTCGCCCCGCTGCTCACCTTCATGTTCGCGGGCGGCTCCGGCGCGCCGGTGAACTTCTCGGTGAACGAGATGGTGCTGTACTCCTTCCACGGCTGGGGCCTGGCCGTCGTCATGCTGTTCAGCATGATCACCGGCTGGGGCCGCACCTTCTCCACCCCCGCCCAGGAGGAAGCCCAGGCGTAACGGCCTTGCAACACAAGATCCATCCCCCTTGCCGGCCCCGCCGGCAAGGGGGCCCCGAAAATGCCCGCGCAATGCCGCCGGGCATTTTCTCCATCCGGCCGGGCGGCGTGCCCGGCCATGACTGCTGATAGGAGATGTGTCTTATGTTCCCCACCGGTCACCCCTTCTACGGCCAGGATGTGGGCATCCTGGTGTTCTCCACCGTCACGCCCCGCGCCCCCGGCGACGCGGGCAACGCCGCGAGCTTTTCCTACCCCGTGCGCTATGAGGTCGTGCAGGGGGGCTTTGCCGACCTGGTGGAGGGCGGGCCCGCCATCAAGGCGAACCTGCTGGCCGCCGGGCAGAACCTGGTGAAGGCAGGCATCAAGGCCATCGTGGGCGACTGCGGCATGATGAGCCTTTATCAGGACTGCCTGGGCGCCGAGCTGGGCATTCCCTTCGCCGGGTCCTCCCTGTGCCAGATCCCCATGATCTGGCAGCTCATCGGCTGCAGCGGCAGCATCGGCGTCATCACCGGCCACTCCGGCCTGCTGAAGGAGGCCCACCTGCGGGCCTCCGGCTGGACGAAGGACATCCGCCTCTCCATCCAGGGCATGCAGGACGAAGCCCATTTTGACGAGATCGTCATCCGGGGCGGCCTTGCGCTGGACGTGGACCGCATGCGCGGCGACGTGCTGGCCGCAGGCGAAAAGCTGCGGGCAAAGACGCCCGACCTGCGGGCGGTGATCTTTGAGTGCAGCAATCTGGCCACCTACTCGGCGGACCTGGCCGAGGCGCTGGGCGTGCCGGTGTTCGACACCCTTTCCGCCGCGAACCTGCTGGCCTACGCCGTGCGCCCGCCCCGGTATCTGTGAAGCGGCACCCGCGCCAATGCTCAAACAGGAGGGACAATGATGGATTTTTCATTTTACACCTTTGACCAGCTGGACGCCGCGACCCTGTACGAGATCCTTGCCCACCGCATGGAGGTGTTCGTGCTGGGCCAGGGCAACATCTACCGCGACCTGGACGGCTTTGACCAGAAAGCCACCCACCTGCTGGCCCGGGACGAGACCGGGGCGCTGGTGGGGTATGTGCGGCTGCTGCCCGCCGCGCTGCACTACGACGGCCACGACCACAACAGCTTCGGGCGGCTTTCGGTGAAGGACGCCGCCCGGGGCAGAGGCCTCGGGGCCGAGCTGGTGCGCCGGGCCTGCGGCAAGCTGGCGCAGGATTCCGGCGACCCGGTGGTGGAGATCTCCGCCATGGCCTATCTGGAAGATTTTTACCGCCGGCTGGGCTTTGAGCGCATTTCCGAAGAATACGCCATTGCCGGCGTGCCCCATGTGAACATGATTTTCTCTCCCTATGTCCATCCCCGGCTGAAACGCACAAGCGGAACGCTGTGACCTCCTTTCGCGCTCCTACTCTCTCCCGGAAGAGGCCGGGCAGGCTGTGCCTGCCCGGCCTCTTCATATCCCTCCCGCCCGGCGCATATACATTCTCCGTGAGAACTCATCACGGGGAGTGACGCTGTGTGAAAGGGAACATCGACGAGCGCGCCATCCAGCTGGCGCTGTACATCACCGAACACCGTGCCACCGTGCGCAGCGCCGCTGGCGCCTTCGGCGTCAGCAAGTCCACGGTGCACAAGGATGTGACCTGCCGGCTG